>CAYGGB010000044.1:0-7136 GCA_964349295.1 uncultured Candidatus Peribacteria bacterium
TCATTCCTCTTCCGAACCGACTGTCGTTGTTGAAGACCGGGAATTCCGGCTGCGGGGTTTTGCCGAAAGCATGACTGTGGGGAAAACGGCTGATGAGCAGTATGCGGAACGCCGGACGGCATACTTCCGCAGGCGCGCAGAGTCCCGCAGCGCCTGTCGCGACGATATCCGGCGGTCCAATAAGTCCACACTCGTAAAAACGCTGCTCCTCTGTTACGGGAATGAACTCCGGTCACTCAAGGATTTTCTGGGACAACAGAAAGAAGTGTTGCAGCAGACCGCAGGCCTGATTCCCGCAGTCCGTTCGATGGCCATCGCCCGCATCGACGCGCTCGCCGATGCAACAGGGACGATCGTCTTTGCGATCGACAGCGGCGTATACGGCTCAAAAGACGACGTTCTTGAAGCAAAGCAGAATCTCTACAAAAAATATGAAGTCCCGGCCGCCGATGCATGGCTGACAGTCCGCGGCGACCGGACGCTGACATGGATCGCGTTCATGATCGTCCGGCTCGATCAGCTGATCGCACAGGAACGCATAGTGAAGCTCGACCGGAGCGGACTCACAGATGCCCGGGCATGCCTGATCACGCAGGAAACGGTGCTTCGTCCCCTGCTCAAGTCCGAAACGGCTGATCGTGAACAAAAACTGGGACCCGTCCTCAGGGAAGTGCAGGTCTGCGTGACAAAAATCCAGGGGATTCCGGGGGCACTGAACGGCTCGGGCGCTATCATTCAGCCGTGAACGACCAGTCCATCCCCTACAGGATCGAACGTACCCGCAACCGCCATTCCCGCGCGGTGGTTCTTGATGACACCACCAGTGGTGAGCTCCGTCGAACCATCGTGATCCGCCTTGCGCGGCGCCTGAGTGAGCGCGAAGAGCAACGCCATATCGAGAGCCTTGTCCGCAGGATGACAAAAATGCTCTTGCATGACCGCAAACGCGTGAAGATCGATCCGTTTTTTCCGCTGATCGATGGACAACTGGAAGACGTGGCGTCACTGGTGCATCAGATCAACAACGCAACGCTCCGCGTTCCCATCCGTCAGGTCCGCCTCCGCGCGATGACGACACAATGGGGCAGCTGTTCCTCCTACGGCAATATCACCCTGAACACAGCGTTGCTCAAACTGCCGCGGCATCTCCTCGAATACGTGATCATCCACGAACTTGCACACCGGATTGAGAAGAATCATTCACGGGCGTTCTGGAATCTGGTAGGGCGCTTCTGTCCGAACGTGAATGATGTGCGGAGGGAAATGCGGGGCTATCGGCTTTGCAAATGTCATGGTGAGCGGAGCGAACCATGAAGCTACGGCATCTGTTTCCTTCCGGCATATCTCCTTCGCTCCGCTCAGGATGACATGCCTCTGCATGACAGCAGCGGCATGCTGGCTTTCCTCAGTAACTCTCCGACAAGAAAAACAGGAAGTCCCACAATCCCCGACCAATCCCCCTCAATCCTCTCAATCATCAGCTGTCCCGGACCGTCAATCTGGAACCCTCCCGACCGTCCTTTCCATAATCCCGTCCCGATCCACCAGTCCATTTCCTCCAGAGATAGCTTCTTGAACGTCACGGATGACGTCGAAAGTCCGCTAAATTCCTTCCCCTCGGCATTGATGACCGCGACACCGGAATGAACAAGGGACGTCTTGCCTGACTGCAATCGAAGCATCTTTCGCGCTTCCTCAGCATCCACCGGCTTCTCCAGAAGATGACCGTCAGCGCTCACCACCAGCGTGTCGCACCCGATCACCACATGATCCGGATGCCGTGACGCGACTTCGCGCGCTTTGAGGGACGACAGCAGTTCCGCGCGCCGGGCAGGATCATTCTCCGCGCACGCCGATTCATCCACACTGCTGACAATCACCTGAAATGAAAGTTCCAAACCCTCAAGAAGAGTTTTTCGCTGCGGGCTGGCGGAGGCGAGGATGAGTGGTTGCACAGAAACAGAATATCAGAAGCCGATGTCATGGTGAGCGGAGCGAACCATAGACATCGGCGGCATGTCTCCTTCGCTCCGCTCAGGATGACATGCCTCTGTACATGAATATTTACTTCGATGAGACCGAACTACTCGCCCTCTGCGACCGTCTCGTTCCCGGCCGACTCGATGTCGACATATAATTATAATCCTTCACCGTCAGCGGAGCGGTGATTCTGCTGCTGGAATTGCCGGTATCACGCATAAGAACCCTGCCGTTGGAGCGTGTGTAGATAAGATCTGTCTGGAATCCCGTCGTGCGCTTGATCGATTTTCCCTGAATGAATTTCTGGCAGAGTGCGAGAAAACCTTTGGAAAAACCAGGATAGTTCCAGCACACGCCGGTCTTCTCCGAACGCAAGAGTGCTGCGCGTTCCTGCTGGCTCAGGGCGTCAACGGGCGAAACATCTTCCTCGGGTTTCACGTAGTCTTTCGTCGAAAGCGGTTCGGTGCGCAAGCGGAGTTCATCAGCCACAGGACGTCCCGGGTCGGCAATGTTCAGATAAAAATCGATGCTGGCGCGGCTGTTGATATCGGGCTTGATGAGACCGGTTTTGCCCTGCTGCAAGTACAGATTGTAGATATCGATGGCACGACCGTAGTCGACGCGGTCTTTTGTGGTGACAGACGGATGCAGTTTAACCGACGTGCCATCAGACGTGGTGATCGAATCGCCGATTGCGTAGGCATTCATGGACTGATTGAGTGCCAGCGGCAGAGTTGTACCAATCGCAAGCGAAGCCACAAAGAGGGCGACGGCACGTGTGGAGAGTGTTTTCATAGAGGGAGACGGTGTGAATGTACTATTATATTATAACATAATTCGTAGTTTATCGCAATCCCGTGGCTTTCCGTACTTTCTCCATGGTTTCTGAAGCTATCCTGGAAGCCTTCTTCGCACCATCGAGCATTATCTCAACAATCTCGCCGCCCTTCTCCAGCTCCGCACGCCGCTTCCGCATCGGCGCAAAGTGATCCATGCAGGTCTGCAGCAGCTTCTTCTTCGCATCACCGTACGGAAGTCCGTTCCTGTACTCCGCCGCGAGACTTTTTCGTTCACCATCGTTCAGGAACAGTTTGTGAATCTGATAGATCACACACGTATCTGGGTCTTTCGGATCCGATATTCCTTTGGAGTCCGTGACGATGCCCATCACGGCTTTCTTGATCACGGCATCGGATGCGAAGACCGGAATCGTGTTGCCGTAACTCTTGCTCATCTTCTGCCCATCGGTACCGGGAACGACGGCAACCTCTTCGCTGATCTTCGCTTCGGGAAGGACGAACATCTCACCATACGCATTGTTGAATTTGATAGCGATATCGCGGGCCATTTCGATGTGTTGCTTCTGGTCTTTGCCCACCGGAACCGTATCGGCCTGATAGAGGAGAATGTCTGCTGCCTGAAGAACGGGATACGTGAATAGACCGACTGATGCGGAAATTCCCTTCTCCACCTTCTCTTTGTACGACACCGCACGCTCCAGAAGCCCCATAGGCGACAGTGTCGAAAGCACCCACATCAGCTCCGTATGCTCGGGGACGTATGACTGGAAGAACAACGTGCCTTTTTGCGGGTCAAAACCGCTTGCAAGCAGATCGAGCGACACTTGCTGCCGGTTCTGCCGCAGAACCTCCGGATCCTGCACCGTCGTCAGTGCATGGAGATCCACAATGATCAGCATCACATCCGCGGTCGCCTGCAGATCGATGTTCGGCTTGATGTATCCGAAGTAATTCCCAAGATGAGGAATGCCGGACGGCTGGATTCCGGAGAGGATGCGCATAGAAGAAGTATGAATCAAGAATTATGAATTATGAATAGCTTTTGCGCTTAATTCCTTATTCATAATTCTTAATTCCCCGTGACACGGAGAACGTCCAAAATCGCCAGGAAGGGTTTCGGCATCGGCGCCTCCACCACCATCTCCTTCCCTGTCACCGGATGCGGGAAGGTCGTTTTAACGGCGTGGAGAAAAAATCGCCGGTACCGGAATTCTTTCGTGAACGTCTTGTTGAATCTCTCGTTGCCATACACGTCATCCAGCGCGAGCGGGTGTTTGAGCATGGAGAAATGCCGGCGGATCTGGTGGTGACGCCCGGTCGTGATTTCCACTTCCACATACGTCGAGTTTGCAAACCGCTGCAGGACGCGATACCGGGTGAGTGCAGGAACATTGTTGTTGTTGTTCTTCTTCTCGTCAGGGGCGGCTTTGGGATCCGGTTTCCTCCTGAACGCCTTCCGTAAAGGATTCTGTGACCGTGCCGGGAGCGGAATACTGATTTCGCCGATATCCTTCTGCACTTTTCCCATCACAATCGTCCGGTAGGTTTTCTTCCAGCCTTTGAATTTCCCCGCGAGTTCATCGGCCATCACCTTCTTTGTGCGTGCGAAGAGAACGACGCCGGATGTCTCGAAGTCGAGGCGGTTCATCGGATGAATGCCCGGATATTGTTTTCGCAGAAAATCGTACAACGGCAGCTTCTGGAGCTTGCCCGATCCCTGCACGACCAGTTCCCCAGCCAGTTTGTTCACCGCCAAAATCGCGTCGTCACAGTAGAGAATGCGGTCGGGGGAGATGGGCATATGCCTAGTCTACAGGGAATCGCCTATGCAACATCGGCTGTCGCAGCTGCTTCACGCATGTTCATTTCCAGATGACGCAGAACTGCATCGTTTCCTTCCGGCTCTACACTTGGCCGGGTTCGAAGCGTCTTATGAAGAGCTTCTACTGTCTTAGCAGAAGAAATTTGCATGTTTTGGGCAATTTCACCGGCTTTCTTCAAAATTCCCGCAGCTGTCAGCGCTTTGTTAGGATGAAATTCCTCAGGAAAGCCACGTGGATCCTTATTGGTTCCGGTGTAAAAATTGTCCATAGAGTTGAGGAGAAAGGCGAGCATTTTAAGGCTTTCCATAGCCAATGTCAACGGTCCTTAGGCCCGGGATTTTGCTCTTTGCCGGCAAAGACCGACAATACGGACATGTCGCATCATGAATCAGGATTTTTGATCCTGAGTGCATCCTCGTTGATACCGAAAAAACCATCCCGGCCAGTCGATCTCCGGACGGCGATCTGCGAATCGGACGTCGTTGATACGATCATCAATACCCGGATAACGATCGAGACATTATGCGGTGACATATTCCGGCGCTGCGAAAGAATTCTGGATTTCCTGAGGCAATCCCAGTCGACGGTCATTCAGATGGTGGACAAAATCATGGGGAACGTTCAGCACACGACGTTCGACTGCTTTCGGATACAGGAACAGGTGATCGACATCCAGTGGCAGGCAAAAAGCGCACTGAGGGATGCGGATCGCGGCTTTATGGATGCGGATGACCCTCTGTCGATATGACTCACGGCGCTGCGGGATATTTACCGGCTGACACACTGGATCGACAGCATTATTGAAGGGAACAGCCTGCCGCGAACAGACTTTCTTCGATAAAATGGGCAATGAAGGCTGTTGACGGCAGCTGTCATGTCCATGACTATAGGAATCTGATTTCTCTTCCCCTCACCGTATGACCTCCCTTCGCAGATTTGCCGCAGTTTTTCTGGTCTCCGCACTCGGACTGACGCTTGGCGGATGCACTCCGGCAACTTCTCCTGACGGTGCTGGCGCAGCGAAGACAATATTCAAGATCAACGTCGACACATGGATCGGATACGCGCCTCTCCGCCTCGCGCAGGAAAAAGGATTTTTTGAGGACATCGACGTCCAGCTAATCACCACGCCCGACGTCGCGCAGCGGAAACTGATCCTCGCGCGCGGCGAGAACCAGGCAATTGCGGAAACAGTCGACATGCTCGTTCTCGACCGTGATGAAGGTGTGCCGACAGTGGCGGTGATGGGTCTCGATTTCAGCAACGGCGCCGATGGCATCGTCGCAACAGAGGAGGTGAAGACAATCCAGGATCTGAAAGGCAAGACGGTTCTGGTCCAGAAGAATTACCCCAGCGAATCGCTGCTTAATTATCTGCTCGAGAAAAATGGCATCCCGTTTTCGGACGTGAAGACCGTTGATACCGAAGCCGGAGCGGCCGGGGCGGCATTCGTAGCAGGAAAGACAGACGCCGCAGTCACTTTTGAACCGTGGCTCTCCAAAGCCAAAGAACGGGGCAACGGCCACATTCTCCTCAGCAGTAAAGATGCCCCCGGCGTGATCGTCGATATCCTTTCGGTGCAGGACCAGTACCTGAAAGATCATCCCGATGTGGTCGCGAAAGTTGTGCGCGGATGGTTCAGGGCGGTGGAAGAGTGGACAGCACATCCGGACGAATCGAACGCCATCATGGCGAAGCACTATCAGGTGACTCCCGAAGAATTTGCGGAGCAGGTCGCTGGTCTGCGCTGGCCGTTGCTACAGGAGAACATCGCATATTTCGACAGCAAATCAGAATCGAACATTTACGGCGTCGCCGACACGTTCGTGCAGATCTTCCTGAAGACCGGCCAGATCAAAAAAATGCCGGACATGACGGGCGCCATTGATACTTCCGTTCTGCAGAGCCTGCATGCGCAGCAGTAAATGGCTCCAGCTGTTTCTGGGCTTCCTCTCCTTCGCAATTCTCCTTGGTTGCTGGAGCGCCGTCACGTACACGGGCTACGTGAAAGATTTCTTCCTGCCCACGCCGTCCGCCGTCCTGCGGGGCTTTGCGGATCTCTTTCTCCATCAGCATTTCCTGGGAGATGTGCTGATCAGTATCCTGCGCGTACTGGCCGGATTCTCGATCGCGGTGCTGTTTGCGATTCCCTGCGGTATGGCCATCGGGCTCAACAGGAAAGCGGAGGCGTTCCTCGAACCGATTGTCGGCTTCGTCCGTTACATCCCCACACCCGCGCTCATTCCCCTCTTCATCCTGTGGGCGGGCATCGGCGAGACGGAAAAAATTCTGGCCATCGCACAGCTGCTCTTCTTCCAGCTGACACTGATGACGAGCAACGCCGTGGCATCGACGCCCAAAGAAGTGATCGAATCGGCACAGACGCTCGGCGCATCGCCCCGACAGATCGTTCTCCATGTCATCTTCCCCTACATCCGGCCACGAATCTTCGATGACCTGCGGATTTCCATCGGCGCCGCGTGGGCCGCGCTGATGGCCGCGGAAATCGTGGGAGCGACCTCCGGTATCGGAC
>CAYGGB010000045.1:0-7118 GCA_964349295.1 uncultured Candidatus Peribacteria bacterium
ACGTAGAAGGTCCGCTGACGCGCGTGGATCGTCACGCTGTGAAGGTCAGTCGCAAAGCGTCCGCCACCGCCGCCACCCTGGCCGCTGAAGCCGCCCTGGGCACGCGGAGGGGGAGGAGGACCGGAGGGTGCGCCCATTCCGAATCCGTCGGAGGAAGGACGACCCGTGAGTTCTGACATGGGATCGAACATAAAAAGAAAAAGAAAGAAATAGAGTATCCCCTCGTCATTTGATGGTGAGTGGATTGAACCATGCCCCCTGTCGCCACTGCCTCTGGCAATCGCCGGATTCGTGCTGTGAGAGCCAGAACAGGGTAGTCGATAGCCGGGCTTACTGCAATGATCTCCTGTTCAGCGTTTTCCAGAAATCCCTCCAGAAGACAGCTGTATCTTTCGTATCTGTCCGGATGGAATCGATTCCTATCCCCTGATTTGTCAGAAGATTCTTCAATCCTTCTGCGAAGAGACGCTGAAAGGCAACCGGTATCAGACTGAAGTCAGATGAGGATCCTCCAACATACAATTCTTCTCCTGCCAGTTGCACAACACCTCCTCCGACGATATTTTTCTCGTCCAGTCCGTGCCTTTCGACAATATCCTGATGATTAAAAACACATGCGCTGTGAAATTGCAGAACCAGCTTTTCGAGATGATTGACCACAAACAAATGATACGGACGATTCATACGACCGGGCCGAATACCGGACAGCTTGTCCGGATCAATGTTCTGATGCTCCGGAGCAACAATCAATTCACAATCCGAAAGGGAAGGTTTCCTAGTCACAGGAGGGGGAATATAGAACACTTTGATAAGGGCATTCAATCCAAAACCGGCGCAAACAGAATCGACGGCTCCCCCACTGCTTTCCAGCCTTTCTCACCGCCCCATTTTTTGATGGCCGGCGTGATGACGAAATCCCGGTCCTGCATCTTCTCCGCGTACGACACATTGAGCTGCTGCGTTATCTTCTGCGCCGTCTCCGGCATGAACGGCAACAGAAGCAGCGCGACGTGCCGGAGCGATTCGGCAAAACGGCTGAGCATCGTGAGACGCGCCTCACCCTCCAGCTTCCACGGCGCCGCCGCATTGAAACCTGTGTTGAGGACAGAGACGAGTTCGAGAACCTGCTGGATACCGGCGTGGAGATCGAACGCGTCCATCTTCCTGCCGAAATCCTTCCAGCCTTCCGTCGCGCGTTCGGCATCTGTGGGACTCTGAGGAACCGCGACCGTACCACCTTCTTTTTTGAGCAGGACCAGAACGCGGTTGAGAAGATTCCCCAGCTGGTTGCGGAGCTTGCTGTCGTAAATTTCGCCAAAGCGCTTCCAGCTGAAGTCTCCGTCATTCCCGACCGGAATTTCGTGCATCAGGAAGAACCTGAGCGGATCAACGCCGTATTTGGCGAGGACATCCTGCGGCACCACAACGTTCCCGAGCGTCTTGCTCATTTTCTGTCCGTCGCTCGTCAGAAAGCCGTGAATGAGGAGACGGTCCGGCGTTTTGACGCCCGCCACCTGCAGCATCGCCGGCCAGTTGATCGCATGGAATCGCGCAATGTCTTTGCCAATCACATGCGTGACCTCCGCATCATCCCACCATTTGCGCTCCTCATGATCCGTGAAATACCCGAGACTGGAAATATAGCTCGTCAGGTTATCGCACCAGACGTACATCACCTGATCAGGATCGCCCGGAACAGGAACGCCCCAGGAAAGAGTTTTCGTTGAGCGGGAGAAAGAGACGTCTTCGAGCCCTCCCTCCAGGAACACCATGGTTTCTTTTGCGCGCCACTCCGGTATCAGATGATAGCTCCCCTTCCCGGGACCGAGCAGTGCGACAATATCTTTCTGTTTTTTCTTCAGCAAAAAGAACCAGTTCTCCTCCGTCACCTCCTGCGGTGCCACCTGATGATCCGGACATTTTCCGTCCACCAGATCCTGCGGCCGCCAGAAGCGCTCGCAGCCGGCGCAATAGAGGCCGGTGTAGGTACGCTTTTCGAGATAGTTTGCGGCCTGCAGTTTCTTCCAGAGTTCGACGACCGTCGGCCAGTGGCTCTTGGGATCTGCTGTGCGGATAAAGTAATCGAACGAGATGTTCAGCGTGCGGAACAGATTCTCGAACGCCGGCGCATTCCGATCCACCAGCTCCCGCGGCGTGATGCCTTTCTCTTTGGCCGTCTGCTGGATCTTGATCCCGTTCTCGTCGTTCCCCAGGTGAAACCGGACCTCATCTCCGCGCAGGCGGAACCAGCGGACAATCACGTCGGCAAGAATTTTTTCATACACATGCCCCATATGCGGAGCCGCATTCGGGAAATCGATAGCTGTGGTGACGTACTGCCTGGACATGGCTACAGCATACAGGAAAAATCACCGTTGTGCGTATGGGTCTGCAGGTCGAAGACCTGCGCTGGGAGGGGTTAGAAAAACGTACATTGCTGCATTCCGCCAGCCGCAAGGCATGTCAGATACTGTGCGTACAGCACGATCACATCGGCGGCGATGGCCAAAATCAGGCCCACGCAGGCTGCGACAACGATTTTCTTCGCCTCGGCATGGCCGTTCTCGTCGTACACGGTCATGATCATGCGGATGCCGCCGTAGACGATCATCAGGACGGCGATGCCGCCGATCATTCGGAGGATAAGGTGCGTGATGATGGCGAGAATGAACTCAAGTCCCCTCGAGCCCCAATCGGTATGCGGAAAGGTCTGCTTGAGCTGGCCCCACATGGCACCGATACCGGGTGCATAGCCGCCCAGAGGGGCGCCGGTTGCCTGCTGACACCCCGGCTGCAGTTGAGGATTGCAGCCGCCCAACTGCTCGATGACACGGGCATGTACTTTGGTGATGGTGAGGCCGGCGAAGGTGAACAAGAACCGCATATCAGAGATTGATGACAAGGAGTGCCTGCACCGTTGCGCGGGCGAGGTTGACGACCAGTCCGCCGATGATCGCCCACTTGATGACGTTGAATCCTTTCTTGTATTCGTCCGCGTTCCCCTGCGAGGTGATCATGCGGAGTCCGGCGAGGATCACGACCAGTGCAAACGCCACATTGAACAGCACCATGATGATGCGGATGATTGTCGCCATCACGCCGGCGATGCCTCCCTGGAAACCGGTGCTGAAGTCCTCGGTGGAGACGAACGACACGATGGGTGTCGCCGCGAATGCGAGCGCGAGCCCGCCGAGCGCATACAGAATCGCCTTGCGTGCGCTGGTGATTTTCCCGTCATCGCCATAGCTCGTCACCATCTGGACACCCGCAATCACGATAGCGAGAACAGTTCCTCCGGCCGCAAGCTGGATCAGAACCATACCGACGGTCGGCAGCGTGCTCTGGACGAGAATGTTCTCCGCCTGCCATGTGTTGGTATTGCAGCCAAAAAGCCCGGTACAGAGGATCTGCGGATACAGATCGACCGCGCCCACCGCCGCGGGAACCGCGAGCAGGAGTGCCGCCAGAGATGCCTTCCAGAGTGAACGGATGTTCATGATTGTCTATTGATAGAATTGATAGAAGGTCGGGTTCAGCGCATTGAGAAGTGTTCCGGAAAGCAGAATGATCAGCAAACCGCCAAGCGAGAGCAGCAGTCTGTTTTTGCCGGCACTCACTTTTCCCTGATCCGAGCCGGCCTGGATGATCTGGATACCGCCGATCACACCCATCAGCACCGCGATCCCGGCGCCCATGCCGACGACCCAGGGCCACAGAAGATTGAAGTAGTAAAAGAAGACGCCAAAGCCTGTCAGGTTCTGCTGCGTGACGGGGATGGACGTGACACCCCCGATCGGTTCGAGAAGAAAAATCCCGTCATCACGGCCGCCACCGTTGCCTCCGGCCACACACACTCTGTTGAGACACCGCTGTCCGTTTCCGCAGTCGGCATCCGCCTGACAGTCGCGCTGGATACACTGTCCCTGACGGCAGACGGCCCCGCCCAGACATTCTGCATCCTGACCGCACGCGGCACATCTGTTGTTCACGCAGCCCCGGAGCACTCTGCCGCAATCACTATCACCCCGGCAGGGCCCGCCGGAGGCGGCACAGGTGTTCTGCACGCAACTCTGAAGGACTGCGCCGCACTGATCGTCACGCTGGCACGCAACTCCGGGCCCCAGTGACGGGACGCAGATTCTCAGATCGGAATCACATATCAAACCGGCCGTGCCCGTGCAGTCACGCGAATTAGTACAGGCATCGTTTTCCACCCCCCCGCGACGACAGAAAAGATCTCCACTGTCGTCCGCCCGGCAGGTGAGGCCGGGCAAACACGATCCATCATTGCCGTTACATCCCTCCCCGTCGTCCGATTTATCCTTGCACGTTGTATCGCAAAACAAATTATCTGTCGCATTGCATTCGGCATCTCTGGTGCACGGATCCCCCCATCGCAACGCTTGGACACTCAGGGGTATGGCAATGGCTGACAGAAGGGCGATGGCGAGGAAAATTCTGCGAAAAGACATATCGGATAAGTATAGCAGATTTTGGCTTCCCATGCGAGAGATCCCTCCATCAAAAACACTGGATATCCGTCAGTTCTCGGCAGTACAGCAAAGAAAAGAGTTCCTGAACAGGGCCGTCATTCGGTGCGCTCACACCACTCGATCAACCCCTTGGGATTGCGGTGCCATTCGGATTCCCAGAGCCGCAGAATCTCTTCGGCCGGCGCCTCTTCTTTGATGAAAATCTGCTCTTTGAGCGGCGCAAGAAACTTGGCCTCATCGTCCCCGCCCGCATCCATGCTTTTGAATCCGTGGAGCGATTCGCTGGCGAGGATCAGCAACTGCTGTGCAACCTCCAGCAGCGTCTTGCCTTTGATTTTCGTCTTGAGGCCCTGCTTCCACGCGCGCTGATCGCCGGCGACAATATCCTCGTACGTCCAGCCTTCCGTAAGCGCTTCCACTTTGTCCCAGTTCTTGCTGTCGAGCAGCAGCCCTTTCATCAGCGCGGGAAGTGTCATGACCGACTTCTCAGGCGCGGTGTCGGCGGGACGGTATTCGATGTACGAGGGCCGAAGCCGGAGATCCGACCACGTGGTCTTCACATGCTGGTCAAAGTCTTCCATCGTTGGAAAATCGCCGTCGACGCCTTTGTTCATCCAGTCTTCAAAGGTGATCTTCCGATGGACGAGCGATTCAGTTTTGCCGCTCCTCTTGCGCAGCACCAGCGGAAGGCCGAAGTAGTACCGCACCCATTCGGCCAGCGTGAAGTCGTCCGCAAGAATATGCTTTGGGATACCCGTACGTTCGGGGAAGTGGTTCTGAATGCACCAGCGGCGCTGATCGAGATACTTCACCGGCTGCCCGGCCTCAAGCGGGCTGTTGGCAAACATCGCGGCCACCACAGGCAGCACACGGAACGCCGTCTGTGCCATCCGCACCGCACTGGTCTGATCCTGGTAACTGACGTTCGCCGTGAGACCGTTGGTCCGCTTGGTCATGTCCTCCATCAGCCTGGCGTCGCCGAGGCTCTGGAAGATACCGTAGCGCTTGCGTGGAGCAAGTTCGATCTGTCCGGCCTTGTGCAACGGCTGAAAACCGAGCGGCAGCCATCCGATATTGAAAATATTGCCCATCTCGGTGTACTCGTTGCTGTGCAGACGAAACTCCCGCGCCAGATCGTGCAGGCTCGACTGCGGCGATCCCGCGAGCTCCGGACGTCCGTCGCCTTCGATGGTCACGAATGCTTCGCCGCGCTTGATCACGATGATCCCGCAATCCGGCTCCTCTTCCATCACCTGCCAGCCGGCTTCCTTCACGAGTTTTTCCAGGATCGCCGAATATCCCTGCGTCCCGAGATACGGGACGGGCTGGAGTGTGTCGCGGTACACCCCCGAGCGTTCCCACTCGATACCCACGCACCGCGGATGCAGAGCGGTCCGGGCCACATATTCCCGCACCAGATCATCGGCTGACCATCGTTCTTTGTTCATAAAAGGATGCTGCCCGGAAAGCGGTAAGAGGTAAATACCCGAAAACACTCCGGGGGCGGTATTCCTGTGACACATGAAGCAGTGGACTCTGACAGGCATCTGCTGCGCGCAGTGTTTATTTCTTTTCCGCGATATACCCGATGAGTTTTTTGATCATGCCGCCCCGCATTTCAAAGACATCGCAGAAGACCATATTCACAAAATCTCCCCCTTTCTTTTTGGTGCGAACGGTTCCCTCGGCGATGACAATATCGTTCTCCTCGGTCATACGGGTGATGACGACAACTGGCCGGCCTTCAAAGGCATCGTTCTCGATTTCTTTGTCGAACGCCTCTTTGCCGGTTTGCCGGAAAAAGCCTGGCATGTCCCACACAACATCGTCTGTGAGGCAGGAGAGAATCTGCGCGTGATCGGATGTATTGAACCCGTCGATGAACCGTTCGATGGTTTTCTTATTTTCGATCATGGGACGATCATATCATTTTGAAAGATCTGGGCCGTGAAGAAGGGCGCTGGAGCTCATGAGGAACCAAGAGACCAGAAGTGTGACTACTCATTTTTTTCCTGTACACGGACCCCTTCTGCGATCTTTTGCAAGGCCCATGCAACATTTTCAAGTTCATTGAGAGTGTATCGTTCCGCGGCACTGCTAAGAGCTTCTTTGCACTCAGACGTAATCACTGTTGACTCAGCAACAATCGACCGAAAAGAATGAACTGTCAGACGCTCTTTGGTTTGCGCAATATGGAGATCATTTTTTCTTTTGATGAGATCATAACCAGCAAGACTCATAAGATCTTTCACATGCCTGAACACAGAACTACTGTTGCCAGGAAGATCAAGATTTTCTTTTAAGGCAGAAACGGACATCTCGCTGACACCAGCATGTACTTGTTCCAGTAAAGAGCAAAGTAGCAAAATTTCTTTAGGTCCCGCTCGAATTTTTGCTGGACTGATATCGTATGCTTCCTTTTTTAAATGTATCTCAAGGATGTCAGCAACACGCCGAAGTATGTCCTCTGATACTTCAATTTCTTGTTCTTTGACTCTAAATCGGTTTGCGAGTTTTTCCCGCACCTGGTCCATTATCGTCTGTCGCAGCCATGCAGGATCGGATTCCATTCGCTGGCGCTCTTTAGCGTAGCGGTTTTTGTCAGGCGAGTGCATATAATAGTAA
>CAYGGB010000046.1:0-285 GCA_964349295.1 uncultured Candidatus Peribacteria bacterium
GGTCATTTTTTTCCAAGAACTCTCACCAGCTCCACTTTCATTTCATTGGCCGCCCTCCCCGCCCTCTCTTTCCAATCCTTCCCACCCGACGCATAGATGATGCTCCGCGACGCGTTGACGATTGCACCCGTGCCATCACCAACGAATCCGTACTTTACGTCGTCCGCCTTGCCGCCCTGCGCGCCGTAGCCCGGGATGAGGAAGGGGATATGCGGCATGAGTGTGCGGAGGTACTTCATTTCCTCCGGATACGTGGCGCCGACAACAGCGCCAACCGACGACAGG
>CAYGGB010000046.1:295-7091 GCA_964349295.1 uncultured Candidatus Peribacteria bacterium
TGCCGAAGTCTATGCCCAGGACGACGGCAAGGCGAAGCTCGTGCACGACTTCGTCGCCCACAGGAAGATCCTGCAATTCGCCGGAACTGGGATTACTGGTTTTGACGAGCACGAATATTCCTTTGTCGTTCTTCGCACACCGCTCCATGAACGGCTTCACACCGTCCGATCCAAGATACGGCGTGACCGTGAGCGCATCGATGGGGCTTTCGATGCCCAGATATGCGTCCGCGTATGCTTCGCAGGTTGAACCGATGTCGTTACGCTTGCCGTCGGCAATGACGAGAAGACCGCGATGCTTGGCATGCAGACAAACTTCCCAGAAGACTTTCATCCCCTCCCATCCGAGAACCTCAAAGTACGCCATCTGCGGCTTCACACAGGAAGCAACAGACGCGACAGCATCGATGATGCCAACGCAGAATTCCTGGATGCCTTTTGCATCTTTCGAAATCCCCTCCGGCAATTTAGACAACTGCGGATCCAGTCCCACACACACCGGCGACGTTTCTTTTATTTTTGCCGTCAGGGCATCAGCGAAGTGCATGGCACGAGTATAAAGACTCAGGCACCAACTCACCAATTCATTCACTCGTGAGACTTCCGTACGAATAAACGAAGAAACGAGCACGTTTCGACAGTCATCACTTCCACAACGTACTCCGTGCGAGCGGCTGCCCCAGTTCCACCCACCGGAAGTGCCCCGTCTCGTCCGTCCAGTTGATGGCTCCGGCGGTTTCGAGATTACCCGCGAGGTTCAGGCTGATCTGCAGGGTCTTGTCATTGGACCCCGACCCCAGCGACACATCGCCAAAGAGCCGGAAGACACGGGAACCGCCACCAAGCGTTCCGAACGATTCGGGGATGGAAAGGCAGTTGACCGCGGAATCCGCGACGTTGAACGAGCAGCTGTGCCGCTCGTTGCTGTCGGCGATGCCTAGTTGCCAGTTGCTCACGGTCACCTCGGCGGACTTGCCGACCTGGAATGCGAGATCTTCAATCCCGAGTGTCACGTTCTCCACCGCCGTGCCGGTGATGCGGAACGACGCGAGCTGCTGACCGGGACCGAGCGGCAGGATGCCCGTCGTCTCCTGCGCGTTCTCCACCGCCGTGATATGGCCCATCGCCGTCTGGTGTTTGGGGAACGGTCCTGCATCGGTGCCCGACGTGTATGTGCTTGTGGACCATTCGCCGTCCGTTGTGACGGCAATGCGGTCGACCTGCACGATCTCCTCCGATGTTCCACCCTGACCACGCTCTTTCATCCGGATCTCAAATCCGATGGTCATCTGCTGGCCTTTCTCAATGCGGAAGAGATTCCGGTTGAAAGTGCCGCGCCACGTTTTCTCGGTGGAATCGAAGACTTTATCCAGACTGAGCTGCGCAAGATCTTTGCCGTCGGCATCCACAACGTACATCGCGTCCATGCCGGTGATTTTTGTCTTGAGACGGACCTCGGCCTGGGACAGATACATCGGCTCAAGATTGGCGAAGACGTTCACGGTAGCGATGGGCTGGCTGCGGATACCGGCGATGAGGAAGCGGGAGCTGGCGGGGAAGTCGGGGAGGAGGCCGACGACGGAGGATGACGAAGATGACGAGGATGCCGACGAAGCCGGGGAGGAGGAATTGGAAGAATCTGAGGAATGTGAAGAAGAGGACGAGGATGATGAGCTGGATGATGATGAAAGAACCTGTCCACGTTCCGCAGCACGATACTGCGCGAGTTCACCCTGCATGTTTGCCACGTAGGCGGACACCAGCCGCGCAACCTGCCCGCGCGTCAGCAGACGATCCATCGCGCCTTCCATGGCCGGCAATCCCACGCCTGCTTCATACGCGCCTTCGCGATACGTGACGTACCACGCGCTCCCGGCAGGAACGCTCTCAGTGATTCCGTACAGTTCACCGAGCATCTTGAGCGCTTCGGCGTAGTTGACCGTCCGCTCGGGATGGAAAAATCCGTCGGGATAGCCCTTCACCATGCCCCGGGTCTTGCCCACGCACACGTAGCGCGAAAACCAGTCGCTTTTTATCACATCAGGGAAACACGTTGCCGCATCTGATGACGACACTTCAATACCCGCACGCGACATGAGTACGATCTTGATGAATTCCGCGCGGTTCACCGTGCGGTCGGGCGCGACTGTTCCATCGGGGTTTCCCGAGATCGCTCCGAGATTCGTGAGCAGGCTGATACCCGCGCCTTCGGCCGTATTGAAGGGCGCGTCAGCGTACTGATTGCTCACGTCGGTGTAGTCGAACGCGAAGGCAACGGCGGGGATAAGAAGAAGCGAAGCGAGGAGGGGTTTGTGCATAGCAGGCACTATAACGGAAAAGGGGAGGGGGCGTTACGGGAATAGTCGGGAAAACTCAGGGCAATTGTATGTGTACCGTTTTTCCTGTTTTCACTTGCCGTAATGACAGTTTCAAATGTTGACGATTTTTCTTTGCCGCAAGAAGATGCTCTGATTCAGACAATGATTGTTCATCTTTAGAATCTATCTTCTGAATAGCCAGAGCATCCCATCGGCCCGCCCACTGCGAGAGGGCCCGATCATGCCGCGGCATACGCCTGTTTCTGAAACACAATCGCATACCAACAGCCTATCATTTGACGCAAGACTGAAGACTTTGGGGATATGACCAAGAATAGGCATAATCATTCCGTGACCCTGTAGTTCAACGGATAGAACGACCCTCTCCTAAGGGGTAAATGTTGGTTCAATTCCAATCGGGGTCACCATTTCCGTCAAGTTTTGAACCTTTGTACTTTTGAGACAGAATGCAAATATGAACTCTGCACCAAACTACATTGAATTTTCCGACCCACGCCTTGTTGCGTTGTACGACAAGCTAAATCCATTTGGGGACGACAGCGAATTCTTTTGTAAGCAAGCAGAAAAACTCGGAGCAAAAACAGTAATTGACCTCGGTTGCGACACAGGACTTTTGACTCTTGAGTTGGCGAAGCGCGGCTATCGAGTGACGGGCATCGAACCATCAGAGGCCATGCTCACTATTGCGAGGGGGAAGCCGCACGCTAACAAAGTTGAATGGCTGCAGGGTAGTTTTGAAAAAATGGACGGACTCCAAGCTGACATAGTGCTTATGACAAGCCATGTTGCTCAATTTTTTATGAATGAGGAAGAATGGCGAGCAATGCTTCAGGCCGCATATAAAGCGCTCCACGTGGGCGGGCATTTGGTTTTTGATGTTCGTCGACTAACAAAGCCGCCGTTTATTAGCTGGCCAACAGAGAATAACCGCAAGCAATTTAAGGACGCTGCAGCTGGGATAGTCGAGTGGTGGCATAAACTTCTCGAAGTAGAAGACAAGCTGGTGCGCTACGAGCTTCATTATTTCTTCGAGCGTTCTGGCGAGGAAATTGTATCGGTAAACGAGTTAGTGTTCCGGGAGCAGGAAGAAGTATCTGAATCGTTAGCTGATACGGGCCTTAAGATAGAGACTATATATGGGAATTGGGATGGCAGCGCTGCTTCTTCTTCGAGTCCTGAAATGATTTTTATCGCGAAGCGTTACTAAAGTGAATATGGGAAATATTTTTTTGAAATTTTGGCCTCGGTACAACAAAAACCAGCGTAAAATAAGTAAGAATACTCTGGTTACCATTATCTTCACTGAACGATCTGAGTTCAAAACAATTTCAGAAGCGCTGTCATGCGATCGATGTAGCCAAGTTTGAGGTAAAATTTATGTGCGTCGACGTTCGGCACGAAACAATCAACATGGCAGCCGACGCATCCGGCATCTTTGAAATATTGCTCCATCGCCTGCATGAGTCGCAGGCCGATCATCTGGCTTCGGTGTCCGGACTGAACGTACAGCTCCAGTATCCTGCCATCTTTCGACGGATATGCCTCCAAATCATCGTCCTGTGTATTTTCAGGAATGATCCCCGCGATGCAGCCAATGAGCTTGCCACCATCATCAGCAAGACAGATGACTCCATGATGTGCTTTCACTTTTTCAAGCAGTTTTTGGACATATCGGTCTGCATCAAAGTCAGCGGGCAGCCGCTCCCGTTTGAGGTCATCCAATGAAGAAATGTACGCCTGCAATCCTGTAATGCTGGCGATAAGGCCAGCACGGTCAACATCATGATATTTACGGATTTCAGCTGTCATGAGGCAATTCTACACCGATCTGCCCAGTCAACTGCTATAATCACATCCTTGATTCATCAATAACGAACAAAAAATATGACCCCAATCCGCTGCACCGCTGAACTCTTCACCATCGGCTCATGGACCATTCTCCTGCTGCCCAAGAATGCGAGTGCGAAACTTCCATCGCGAGGCATGGCGATGGCCGAAGGAACCATCAACGGTTCGCGCTTTCAGATCCCACTCGAACCGGATGGCAAGGGCAGCCACTGGTTCAGAATCGATAAAACCATGCACGACGCCACCGGGGCAGGCGCAGGCGATACGGTAACGCTGGCGATAGAGCCGGCCAAAGAATGGCCGGAGCCAGCGGTGCCGGCAGATGTGAAGAAGGCTCTCGCAACCGACCCGAAGGCGCGTGCGGTCTGGATGGATACCACGACGATGGCCCGCTGGGACTGGATCCGCTGGATAGGATCAACCAAAGAGCCGGAAACGCGCAAGCGACGCATAAGGGTTGCATGTTCAAAGCTCAGATCCGGAGAACGAAGGCCATGTTGTTTCAATCGCAGTATGTGCTGTGAACCCGCTGTATCGAAGAATGGTGCTCTGCTCGAACCGCAAAAGTAAAAATAGCTCACACCCTCTCCACCAGCAACCCCGTCGCATCATCATGTTTTTTGAGCCGCGTGTACTGCACGCCATCGGGATCTTTTTCTTCCAGCGCACGCTGTCGGTTTTTGACATCGTCCAGTCCACCAGACAATAGAGATTCCTGCAGGAACGCCACACGCTCATCTGCGGACATGGAAACAGGTAATGCCAGTCCGTCGGTGAAAAGCATCACGCGCGAGCCTTTTGCGAGCTGAACTGTTCCCTTGTCGACATAGAGCGCCATATCTTTTTCGGGACTGCCATTGAGCGTGCCATACCCATCGCCATCCGGAGAATTCTCTTTGGTACGCATACCGTGAATCACTTTCCATGTGGAGGATTCTTTTTCGGGAATGGCGCCCAGGATGGTTGTGACGGGAACATTGTGGATTTTTGCTTCGGCGACTCCGGCGGCGATCTCCTGCCGTTCGAACGGCTCCATGCGATCGACGGTGAGGATGGACAGTGTTCCGTTTTCTTCGATGCCAAGATGTGAATCACCGATACCTGCGTAGTCGAGTGTACCGTCTTTTTGTAGGCGGATAACCAATCCTGTGGTGATCAGCTCCGCATGTTCCGGCAATTGCAAAGTCGCTTTGACCGCCTGCAGGTTGCGGTTGATCGCGTAGAGCGCCTGCTCCGGCAAAGTATCCATCGGCAGAGATTTCAGAGTCGCTTTTGCAACGATCGCCGCGACTTTGCCGAGCCGACGTCCCTGAATATTCAGATCATCCGCGCTCGTCGCGCCATCTAAGACGCCCGCAAGCACTGTTCCGTTTTCTTCACGCAGAATGGCCTGATCTTCGTTCTGTTCTTTTTTCGCGCGCTGCGTATCGGAGACCATCTCGACGTGAAATGGCGACTCGACTTCGGGTACATCACGACTGATCTCCGCATCGGAGTCTGCGTGCACATTCAGCCAGTGCTCGACCATCTCGCGGTTCATTTCATTTTTGAGAAACTGCGGCAATTCTTCAGACGAGCCTTCTCTGCCAAGCCATTCCCAGATCATACGCTGGATAACAGGAGCTGCCTGCCGTTCCGCGTCCCAGTATTTTCTGCCGAGTGCTTGCGTCCGGTCAGTTTCGGCATTCAACGGAGATTTCTCTTCGGTTTTTTTGATGCGCTTTAACGGCGGCATGATCGTGTTTCCTAGAAAAATCGAATCAATATAGTACTGCAGAAGTTCTCCACGGGAAAGCTTGTTCAGTCGCGATTCCAAGACATCCTCCGGAAGGGGATCGGGGTCGCCTGCATGAAAAATTTTGAAGAAGAATTTCTCGTTGGTGGCAGTCAGCAGATTCCCGTCCGGATCCACATCGGCACGAATCGCATCGAACCGACCGGAAAACTTTTTCTTTTCATCGTCTGTAAAATCTCCAAGGTTGCGACGCTCATCAACATCCAGATGCTTCCGCGCATCATGCACGAACGCGAGCGTCTCAAGATGCTTCGACTCTTCTTCCGGCAGTTTCAACGCCCGGCACAGCATGCGCATGGCCAGTGCTTCGCCTGCCTGATGCTTGATCACGTTGTTCCAGCCGTGAAATTTTCCATCGATCTGATGAACCCGTCCGCCGAGCTTTGCGTCGCGCAGCAGAAACATCATCTCTTCACGATGTTCATCACGGACAAAGTGCAGCCAATAGGAAAGACGGGCCTCAAAAGGCACGTCTGGCAGTTCTGGCTGCTCAATACTCATATTGTCATTTTACAATATATTTTGATATGTGACAATGTCACCTGTTCATGAAATCTTTCATCTCTTCCCTCTTTTGATCCATCCACCGTTTTTTCTCCCCGGAGAATTCCTTTGGCGGCGCGGTGACAGATGACAAAATTGCCAATGTCTCCGCACAGGCGGCAAGGCCCTCACCAGGCATGCCAGAGGATGGAGATCCTGGATGCGATCCGTTGATGATCGTGCGTATCTCCTCAATGGTCGTCATCTCCTCATTGAAGAGATGATTGACTTCGTGCATCTCCATTTGGTCTGTCGTACGAGTATCCGACAC
>CAYGGB010000047.1:0-7053 GCA_964349295.1 uncultured Candidatus Peribacteria bacterium
ATTGTCCCACATTACCGACGATGGAGTAAATCGGAACGATAATGGCGAGCGCGATGGTTCCCACAAGAGACCCGATGAAGAGCAGTAGAATCGGTTCCAGGATCACCGGAAGTTTCTGCGCGGTGTCGTTCGCCTTTTTCTCATAGATGTCCGCGATCTTCAGGAGAATTTTTGCAAGCGACCCCGAGCGCTCCCCCGTCGTCACCAGCTGCTGCACGGTGACGGGCAGCAGCGCAGCGCTCCCGCGGATCGCGACGAAGCTTTTGCCAAAAGAATCCCCTATCGTCACATGGTCGAGGAGACGGAGATAGAAATTTTTGTACGCGACGATGGACGTGACCTCCGCGAGCGACCGGATCGAGTCGACAAGCGGCACGCCCGCCTGCAGCAGGCCGCCGAGGATCACGCCGAAACGTGCAATCGTGGCTTCCCGGGCCAGTTTCCCGATACCGGGAATATGAAACATTATCCACTGCGCACCCCGCTTGAGCCGCGTGAATTTCCCCAGAATGATCAGAAGGAGAACCGTGCCGAAGACACCGGGAACCGCGACAGGACCCTGCGTGCTGAAGAAATTGGTGAACGCGATCACCATGCGGGTCACAAACGGCAGCGGCACGTTGAGCGAGAACAGAACGCCGATGAGGTTTGGCAGCACGAACAGACCCAGCCCCATGACGATGATCAGCATGATCACCATCACGATCGTCGGATAGATCATCGCCATCGTCACCTTGGACCGCAGCGCCGCGTCTTTTTCCTGTTGGATCGCAAGATAGCTCATGTTTTCCGCAAGATTTCCCGCCTCTTCCCCGATGCGCACAAGCGCGATCACGTCGGGCGGAAAGCAGTGCTGGTCCTCGAATGCACGCCACAGCGGGCTTCCGTTTTCGACGGCATCGACGATTTTTTTGAGAAGCTGGCGTCCGGCGCGCGAGCGCGTGTCGGCCTGGAGTGTCTTGAGCGAATCGACGAGCGGCAATCCCGCGTCGAGCATGGTTGCAAGATTCTGGATCAGTGCCATTTTCTCTTTCCCGAGACCGAAAGTTTTGACGGCACCGAGGAAATCCCTGAAGCCGCTGCGCTTGAGGCGTTCCATGGGCTTAAAGATGAAATCGGTTTTAGGGTTGGGGTTAGGGTTCGGGTTCGGGTTATGGTTCGGATTCGGGGATGATGGAGGGAGATTTTTTGAGGGAGAATCGGAGGCCGGGGTTTTGACGGGAACTTTCTCCATCGTGCTGATGAGTTCGGCGGAAGCGACTTCTCTGCGGGGTCGTTCGGATTTGGGTGCCACCTCTTTTGTGAAGGAAGGAGTCGGCGCAGAATCACGAACAGCCGGTTCTTTTTTTTCGGGAGTTGCGGCCTGCGGTCCGGTCACGGGAAGCGGAGCGGACGGCACCGGTGTTTCTGTGGACGCCGAAAGTACGGCGTCGAGATCACCTGACGGAGCGGCGTCCCAGATGCCGTGCGTCACTGTTGCCTTCGGGGAATCAGCTTTTTTTGTCATGACTGAAAAGAATATCGGGCGGAGCGGCGACACGGAGGAGCTCCTCGATCGTCGTCATGCCCGACTGGACTTTCTGGAAGCCGTCGTCGAAGAGCAGTTTGAGTCCGCCTTTGCGGCCCTCGTTGCTGATGTCGGTGGCGGACGCGCGGTGCGTGATCAGTTCCTCGATTGCCGGCGTGATCACCAGGAGTTCGTAAATACCGACGCGTCCGTGGTAGCCGGAATTGCCGCACGCCTCGCAGCCCTTGCCGCGGTACAGTCGCACGTCCTCTTTTTTGATAAAGTATTTGTCGGCGCCCGGGAACAGTTTTTGCGCTTCGGGCAGCGGCAAAGCGTAGCTGTAGCGGCACGATGGGCAGATGTGGCGGACAAGGCGCTGGCCGATGACGACTTCTAGAGTTGAGGCGAGCAGGAACGGCTCGACACCCATTTCGAGAAGACGTGGGATCGCGGTGGGCGCGTCGTTGCTGTGCAGCGTCGAAAAGAGCAGGTGACCTGTGAGAGCTGCATTGACCGCGATGGACGCCGTTTCCCCGTCGCGGATTTCCCCGACGAGGATGATATTCGGGTCCTGACGGACGAGCGCACGCAGACCTTTGGCAAACGTCAGCTCGGTTTCCTGATTCACCTGGATATGGTTGATACCGGGGATCTTGTACTCGACCGGATCCTCGATGGTGGAGATGTTCACATCGGGCTTGTTGCGCATCTTGAGCAGCGCGTAGAGCGTGGTCGATTTTCCCGCGCCCGTGGGACCGGTAGTCAGGATCATGCCGAATGGTTTGTGCGCGAGTGTCTCGAGAATCTGGCGGTATTCCTCGGAGAAGCCGAGATCCTGGAGCGTCAGCGTGCGGACGTACTCGGAGAGCAGACGGACAACGATCTTTTCGCCGTCGACGATCGGCACGATGGACACGCGCATATCAAGCGGGTTGCCGGCTTTGGTCTTCCAGCGGATCGCGCCGTCCTGGGCGGCATAGTGTTCGTCGATCTTCATGTTCGATTCGATCTTGATGCGGTTCACAACGCCTTCGTAGTAATCCTTCGGGATCCGGCCGGCCTCGTGCATGACGCCGTCGACGCGGAACCGGATGAGCACCATGTTCTCCTGCGGCTCAAAGTGGATGTCGGACGCGCGCAGTTCGATCGCGTCGTTGAAAATTTCGGTGATGATCTCGGGCGCGACTTTCTTCTGCTCGTTGATGATCGCCTGGAATCGGGTTGCAAGCGGTTTGTGATAGTGGACGAACAGCGCCTCGATGATGTTACCGGGGGCATAGACGAACGCGATTTTCCCGGCGAAGGTTTTGCGTTCCTCGACCTTTTTGGTACCGATAAATGAAAACCGTGATACTGTTTTTTTGGTTGCTGCTGCGGCGGCAGCCTGTCCGCCGCTCGTCGAATCATCCTTCTCGGGAAACCGGGGAGCGAGCTGGTCGATATTGAGCCGCATTGCCTCCTCCAGGAACGTGTTGCCGGGATCCGACGTCGCGATGGTGACTGTGTCGGCATCGCGCTTCACCAGCACTGCGGAGTACTGGCGCGCAACCTCTTCTGGCAGCGCGCAGACGGTATCGGACGTGGGAGCTGATGCGTGGATGTCGTAAAACGGCAGCTTGAAATGTTCAGCCATCGCGCCCTCGAAAATCTCCTGCGTGAGGAGTCCCATTTCGAAGAGCGTGTTCTTGAGCGGAGCCTGGCGTTCCCTGCTGACATCAAGCGCCTTGTTCAGTTCCTCTTCGCTCAGGTAGTTGAGCTCAACGAGGACGTTGCCGAGATCGGAATCTTTGAGAGGCATCGGGGATAAAGGGAATGGATGTGCGTTTGAAAAAATTTACAGGATCTCTTTCACTTTCTTGAGGATTTCCGCAATCGGCGTGTTCGCCTTTACAAAATAATCCGCGGCACCGAGTTTTTTCGCGCGTTCACGGTCTTCGTCCTGGCCAAGATTGCTCAGAACGATCACGGGCGTCGTCACTTTTTTCGCCTGCATCTCCTGCAGGATCGCAAAACCGTCCACCTCGGGCATGATGAGATCGAGCAGAACGATGTCATATTTTCCGGTCAGGACTTCTTTCATCCCCTCCGCGCCGTTGGGGGCGATCATTGTCTCGAAACCCTCATGCCCCATTTTGAGCGCGAGTGCATGGGCCAGGGGCTTCTCATCCTCCACGATCAGGATTTTCTTGCCCCCCGTAGCGCCAGATGCGGAGGCGGGCTTGCCGCCGCTTTTCGGCTTCGTTTCCTGCTCAACCGGAGGTGGATTTTTGTCTTTGGTCATGGTTGATGTATTTCCTTTTAGTATAGCAGAAAAACCCCTATACTTCAATCGTGCAACGCCGCGCTTTACTGTCGGTTTCCGAGAAGACAGGCATCGAAAAACTGGCTCAAAAACTCGTATCTCTGGGGTTTGAGATCCTGAGTACCGGAGGGACAGAGCGGGCGTTACACGCCGCGGGAATTCCGGTGACACCCGTCGAAGAAGTGACCGAATTTCCCGAGTGTTTCGGCGGCCGCGTGAAGACGATGCACCCCAAGATCATGGGCGGGATTCTGTTCCGTCGGAACAATGAGGACGACATGAAGCAGGCGGAGAAACTGGGAATCGGTCCAGTGGATCTCGTCGTCGTGAATCTGTATCCATTCGCGAAGACCGCCGCGGACGCGTCGAAAACATATCCCGAAATCGTCGAGCAGATCGACATCGGTGGCCCGACGCTTTTGAGAAGCGCAGCAAAAAATCATGCGCACGTGACGGTCATTTGCGATCCGGCCGATTACGACCGCGTGCTGGAGGAAATGCAGGACGGCGGTGTGACAGAGGAAACGCGCGGGGAACTTGCAACGAAAGCCTTCACGCATACGGCGATGTACGACATGCTCATCAGTTCATGGCTGTCCGAAGGCAAAAAACGAGGCATCATGCTCAGCGGCGGAACGGATCTCCGGTACGGCGAGAATCCGCACCAGTGGGGGAAGTATTTCGGGATGGGAAAAACGAATCACGGATTGCGTAATTCGGAATCCGAAATCCGTAATTCTTCCTGGGGCAAGAAACTTCAGGGTAAGGAAATCAGCTACCTGAACATCCTTGATGCGGACGGCGCATGGGGAGCCGTGAATGATTTTACCGAGCCGACTGCGGTCTTCGTGAAGCACGCAAATCCCTCGGGCATTGCCTCGCGCGCGACGATCGAAGACGCATTCCAGGCCGCATACGACGCCGACCGCCTGAGTGCCTTCGGTGTGATCATCGCCCTCAACCGTCCGTGCAGTGCTGACATCGCCCAGCGCATCATTGATCAGAAAATGTTCGTGGAAGTGATCATCGCAAAATCGTATGATCCGAAGGTACTGGAAATCCTCAGCCAGAAGCCGAATATCCGTGTTCTTGAACAGACACTGATCCCGCCTGCGGAACAGACGACGTATCGCTCCGTCCTCGGCGGGATGCTGCTGCAGAACACGGACATGAAAGTGATCACCGCGAAGAACCTCACCGTCGTCACAAAAAAGAAGCCGACGCCGGAGCAGATTGAAGATCTCCTTTTTGCCTGGAAGTGCGTCAAGCACGCAAAGAGTAACGCGATCGTGTTCGTAAAAGACCGCGTGACCATCGGTATCGGATCCGGCCAGACCAGCCGCGTGGACGCAACCTGGATCGCCGCCAAACGCGCCGGTGAAAAATCAAAAGGCGCGGTGATGGCTTCTGATGCCTTCTTCCCTTTCCCTGATTCCGTCGAAGAAGCCGCAAAGCACGGCATCACCGCCATCATCCAGCCGGGAGGATCTGTGCGGGATGCGGAAGTGTTCGCCAAAGCGGATGAATTGGGATTGGCGATGGTGACGACGGGGGTGAGAGCGTTCCGGCATTAAAAAATACACAACAAACAATACACATCCCCTCCCCCTCGGGGGGAGGGTTAGGGAGAGGGCCATTCCTCGATACGCTCGTTTTTCCAAAACGAGCTACTCGGAATGACATTTTATAAACTTCTCCTGCCGACTAATGCCTCACGTAACGTCCCCTGATCCGCAAATTCAATATCCGCCCCCATCGGCAATCCGTGCGCCAGCCGCGTGATCGCCGGCACCAGATCCTTCAGCTTCCCCCGGATATAATTCGCCGTCGCCTCACCTTCGATATCCGGATTCATTGCTAGAATGATTTCGTTGATACCGCCGGCCCGCGCCCGATCAATCAACTCTTTCAGCTTCAGTTGCTCCGGCCCCATGCCATCGATCGGAGACAGGACGCCGTGAAGCACATGATAGAGACCTTTGTACGACGTCTTTTCGAATGCGACCACATCAAGCGGATTCTCGACGACCAGAATCATCTGCCGGTCTCGTCCACCGTCGCGACAGATCTCACAGTCCTCTTCGATCGTCACCATCTGACAGGTTTTGCAGTACCGCAGTTCTTTCTTGAGCGTCTGCAGAGCGGCCCCCAACGCTTCCGGCGATGCCTTGGAACTACGGAGAAGGTGAAATGTCAGGCGTTCCGCGGACTTCGGGCCGATGCCAGGCAATTTGCTGAATTCTTCGATTGTCCGGATGATTTGGGTGGGAAGGAGAGGCATAGTGACTAGTGACTAGGGTACTAGGAACTGGTAGCAGACTGTATGAAATTTCACTCATTTGCGAGA
The DNA here is from genome assembly GCA_964349295.1 of uncultured Candidatus Peribacteria bacterium. GTDB lineage: Bacteria > Patescibacteriota > Gracilibacteria > Peribacterales > Peribacteraceae > JABFSS01. The sequence continues at coordinate 6,157 of CAYGGB010000047.1, forward strand.
AGTCCCTAATCACTAGTCCCTAGCCCTTTTTAATCCTCCCGCCCCTCCCGTAACCTCCTTCCCGCCTCCCGCTCTTTGATCACCTGCCGCTTGTCCATCTTCTTCCGCCCGCGACAGACACCGATGAGGACTTTGATATACTTTCCCGCGCGGACCTCCAGTGGAATCAGCGTCATCCCCTTCTCTTCGGTCGCGCGTTCGAGTTTCGCGAGTTCGGATTTTTTCAGCAGGAGTTCGCGGTCGCGGTGTTCGCCGAACGGCACGAGTCCGCTGGCATACGGATATTTGCTGATGCTCATTCCTTTGAGCACCGGCTTCCCATACAGAAACGACACGTATGATCCCGCGAGGCTGATGTGACCCATGCGGCACGACTTCACTTCGGGCCCCGTAAGAATGATCCCTGCCTCGAATGTCTCGAGGATTTCGTAGTCAAAGCGTGCACGCCGGTTCTGTGCGACGGGTTTCATGAAGCTATTGTAGGGGCAATGGCCGTCAAATACGCCATTTCCCGTCCCCGAATGACATTTGACAAATCCTGTATTTCGCGTAAAATCCTTAGTGTCAGATGCGCTTCTCTCCTGGTCTCACCATTTTTGAACACATGACCTGCATTGTCAGGAAGTGACGATGTACAGGTTCTGTTCAAAGAGGTGAGGCCAGGCGGAGACCGTTTATACGGACACCGCGCGCCTGACGACAATGTCAGGGCCTCACCTTCATGGCGCAGGCCCTGAATTTAGAATACCTTCGCATCCATGAAGACGTACGGGGAAGGCATGCCTTACCCCTACCAGATGAACATCACGCCAAGAATTTTCTCCCCCCACAGAAACGACACGAATGCACCGGCGACCAGGAACGGTCCGAATGCGAGACGACTCGTGACCGTCTTCT
>CAYGGB010000048.1:0-6962 GCA_964349295.1 uncultured Candidatus Peribacteria bacterium
ACCACGCCCCCACCCATCCCACTCCGGGAGCCAACAACAACTCCAGCACAAACAGAATCGGCCCATAGACCGTAATCAGCCTTCCGATGACTTCACGAAGACTGCCGAACGTGGCTGTATCCGCAAGTGAAGGCACGACGACGGGAAGCGCGAGGAGAATCAGCAGCAGACAGCCAACGCTCAGTGCGACAGCTGCGAGGAGCAGAACGGTCGCCTCGGTCGCAAACGGCACAATGACCGACGCTTCCTGCGCACCGCTCATGCGTTCAACGAAAACTTCTTCTTTCCGGAGGAACGCCCTGCGCCGGACAAGTTCGATGACGATGAAGAGAAGAATGCCTCCCGTTAGAAAGAGGACGAAGAACGAGAGTGACCGGCCGGCATCGGTGAGGCGGAGCATTTTCCGAAGTTCGCTTTCCTGCCCCGTGACCCGCGAGAGGAATGTAGGATCGATGACCGGTTGCCACTGCGGTTCTTTGATGAACTGCGAGAACCGGCCATATCCCGACAAGCTTTTGAGCGTGACGCCAAGGGTGTCAGGAAACGGGTTCTGGATCTTGAACTGCTCGAGGAATGCGACGAGATCGGGATTGTTCCTCCGCTCGCGCTCGTACGCCTGCTCACGCGTGATGTACTCCACACGGGCCACATCCGGTTGCGTAAGCGCCGCGGCCACAAATTCCTGCACCTGACGGTCCGTGACCCCTTCCTGCACCTGCAGACGGAGATCGGTATTGGTCCGGAGCAACGTGTCGATCCCCTGCACGCCAAGACACAGGATCAGAAAAATCTGCACCAGCAGCGTGACGCCAAGCAGCGCCCAGAGACTCGTCCCCCATCCCTTTTCGCGCCGCAACGTCGCAAGCCCGCGGTTGATGCCGCGCCTGAGAAGAAGAATAGTCGTTGGACTGAGACTGAAACGCATTATGGAGACGAGTATACAGCATGTCATCCTGAGCGGAGCGAAGGAGACATGCGAACGATCTCTGATATGACCGCATTGTCGCACTTCGCTCCGCTCAGTGTGACAATGCTCTGTACGCCAAAAACCTCACCACCTCTACACCCTTTGCCCCCTTTACCTCCCTCTGTCGCCCCCTCTGTTCCTTCTGTTCCCTCTGTCGCTTTCTTGTGATCACCCCTCCCTGATCATCTTCGCCACCCGCTCCACCGCCGCCATGCACTCCTTCGCGCGCACATTTCCCGGTTCGATCTCCAGCGCACGGAGGAGGAGCGTTTTGCTTTTGACGAAATTCTGCACTTCCAGATATGCGACACCCAGATCGCAGAGCGTGAGTGAGGAATCGGGATCCAGATTGAGTGCGCGCTCGAGTGTGACGATTCCCTGGGCGCGGCTGCCTTCGTGAAAGAGCGCCCATCCCAGACACCGGAGAATTTCGGCGTTGTTCGCCTTGAGCCGGTTGGCCCGGCCTAGGTGCGATACCGCCTCGGCCCATTTCTCGGTACGCGAGCGGAGGAAACCAAGAATGTAGTGGCCCGTGTAACTTTCGGCATCCAGCGTCACCGCCTGCGTGGCGGCGGTCTCCGCGCGGTGGAATTCGCCCAGACTCAGCTCGTTATCGGCCACTTCCTCCAGCGCCGAAATATTCTCGGGATCTTCCAGAAGAAGCTCCTCGAGCATGCTTAACGCCTCGCGGAATTTTCCGTCGAGCTTCAGTTGTTCCGCGCGCTCCAGGCGTTCGAGGGTCTCCGGCGAGGGATCGTTGTGAGCCATGGATGACTCACTCTAATTCAGGGCGCACCTTCATACAAGAAATACAACACTGTTCTGACAATCGCATACGCGCTCAAAATGATGGCAAGGCCTATAACCGCGCTCTGCATCATTTTCTTGCCGTTATCGACTTTCGTCTGGTCCCCGTGCGATATCGTTATCTGCGCGGCCCCAAGAAGAAACAGCAACGTGCATATGCCCAGCGCGCTCGCTGCGGCAAACTGGATCAAGCGCTCGAGGGCCGTCATCCACGCAATATTCACCCCCGTTCCCACTGCAAGAGACCTGTTTTCAAGAGCAAAAGCGGACGTAGGACGAAGGAGGATGCGGAGAAAGGACATTCCTTACATTGTAGCAGAAATTTGCCAGAGTTTCTACGACGATTATCCGCGAAAAATGGCAGGGATAAGGCATAAAAGCCGGAATGAATTCCCCGTCCCGCCGATTGCGGCTCTCTTCAACCGCTCGTACACTCGAATCCCCATGAACGGTTTCACCATCCGCCCCATCGATCAACGGCCCCCCAGAAACGGTGATGCTGCACGCACTACCGTCAGAACGAACCGCAGCGAATCCGGCCGGACCGCGCGCTCATTGAAAGGAGGATTTTCCGCACTCGTGAAATTCCCGGGATGGATTCTCCAGAAAAAACGGCAACACGGCTGGCGCATGTTCCTCCTCTATAGCCTCTCCGCCTTCTTCTCACTCCTCGTCCTCTATGCCCTCTTTCTCTGGGCAACACTTCCATCCATCGACGAACAATCGATTCTGAGCGCATCGCAGAGCACGGTGATCACCGACCGCAACGGCATCGAGCTGTACCGTGTGTTTGGTGAGGAGGACCGCACGATCGTTCCCGATGAGCAGATCCCGCAAAGCCTGAAGAACGCGATCATCGCCATTGAGGACAAACGGTATTTTGAGCGCGGATGTATCGATATCCGTGCGCTGGCGCGCGCGGTCTTCAGCCTCGGCAATTCGGGAGGTGCTTCCACGATCACGCGCCAGTTCGCGCGCAATGCGCTGAATCTGAAGGGCGACAACATCATCAACCGCAAGCTGAAGGAATTCGTTCTCGGCTGCAGTCTGGAGTCACGCTACAGCAAAAAAGATCTGCTTGCGTTGTACCTCAACTGGATCCCTTTCGGGCAGAACGCGTACGGTGTGCAGCAGGCAAGCAGCCGGTACTTCGGCAAAGACGCCAAAGATCTGACGCTTGCCCAGTCGGCGGTGCTCGCCAGTCTCCCGCAGCTGCCGTCGTATTACAGTCCGTACGGCCGGCACGTGCACACGTCGGTGACCGATACGGTCAAAAAAGAGATTCTCGATGGATCGATCACAAGCACCAATGAACTGTCGGACGACGATGTGACGATCGGACTTCTGGGAGTCACCATCGGCAGCGGTTCGACCGCACTCACGACTGATGATTCGGCGGTTTCCGGGTCCGGACATTCCCTCTATATAGGAGGCCGTGCTGATCAGGTGCTCCGCAGCATGCAGGACGCCGGGTTCATCACTGATGATGAACGGAAGAAAGCCGTAGAGGAACTGACGGCACTGACCTTCAAGCAGGTCCGCGAGAGCATCCGCGCGCCGCATTTCGTGCTGTGGGTGAAGGACCAGATTGAGACGCTCATTGGCAGTTCCGATGACCGCGGCGTGCTGGAACAGGGCGGAATCACGATCCAGACAACCCTCGACTGGCGGCTGCAGGAAGCCGCGGAACAGGTGATCGCCGCACACAAAGACGATGTGGAAAAGCGTTTTCTGGCAGACAATATCGCACTGGTCGCACTGGAGCCCGCAACGCGCGAAATTCTCGCGTACGTCGGCAACACCGATTACAGCGCCGACACCAGCGAGGGGAAAATCGACATGGCACAGGTGCCCCGGCAGCCCGGCTCCAGCTTCAAACCCTTCGTCTACGCCTCCGCATTCCAGAACGGCTATGGTCCGGGAACAGTGATTTATGACGTACCGACGAAGTTTGGTGACTACGCGCCGCAGAACTTCGAAGGATCCTTCTGGGGACTTCTGAGTGCACGGCGGGCACTCGGCGGATCGCGCAATATTCCGGCCGTGAAGGCGTACTTCCTCGGCGGACAGGAAAATGAAATTCTGGATCTCGCGGAAAAAATGGGCGTGACGACCCCGAAAACCGCCCAAACCGATGTCGGTTACGGCGCGGCGCTCGCAATCGGCGCTGCGGAAGTGCCGCTGATCGAAATGGTGCAGGGCTACGCAACCTTTGCCGCCGAAGGCTACATGAAGCCGATAACAGGAATTCTGAAAGTGACAGACCAGCGGGGGGCGCTCCTCGAAGCGGTTGATGAAGGCGCTGCGGACGCACAGGGCGACCAGGTACTGGATCCGCGCATCGCGTACGAAATCACGTCGATTTTGAGTGATGTGAATGCGCGCCCGAATGAATACTGGAAATCGGTGCTGTCGGTCCCCGGTACGGCCGCAGCTGCAAAGACAGGCACGAGCAACAAGTGTCTCGAGTGGGACGAAAAGAAGATCAACTGCAAGAAACGAAAACCGGATAACACGTGGACCATGGGTTTCACGCCGGCACTTGTGACAGGAGTGTGGGTGGGCAATGCGACGAATGAACCGCTCAGCGACAAGGCCGACGGTCTCACGACCGCCGCGCCGATCTGGAAAGATTTTATGGCAAAGGCACAGAAGATCCTCAAGCCGTCGGTCACCGTGTTTACGATGCCGGAAGGACTTGTACAAGCGCAAATCTCTCTTCTTTCCGGCGAGCTTGCGACCGAATGCACTCCCGTCGCGCTCCGCCGCAGCGATATCTTTCTGGCCGAAAACGCGCCGACGAAGGACGATCCCGGCTGCACAACACTGACCGTCGACAAGGTGACAGGATTGCTCGCATCCGACAGCTGTCCGTTGGAGGCACAGGAGCAACGCAGCTTCCTGGTTCCCTACAACGCATCGCGCGGAGACTTCCCGCAATGGGATACCGATGTGATGAAATGGGCGCAGGCGCAGGCAATGGAAAATCCCAGAGCAGGAAGCGGAATGAATCTGTTCCTCAGTGGCTCCGGCGGAGTCCTTCCGCTCCCGCTCGCACCTACAGAGAAGTGCGACATCAGCCTGACGCCCGGACGCATGACGAAGCCGACATTGAGCATTCTGTCGCCACCCCAAAACGGCACGGCGTCGTACCCGTCGTTTCTGCCGAAGCTCCAGTACACGGTCGGGTCAAAAGTCCTCAGCATTGAGTACACGATCGACGGAAAACCGATGGCGACCGTCACATCCGCGCCATTCACTCCCCCACTCCGTGTACCGAAAAGCGTGGATAAAGACGGAACGCACACATTCCGCGTGATCGTGACCGATCAGTACTACAACACAGCATCCGCAGAGTCGTCGATCACGTTCTCCACCGACAAGAGCGGTCCGGATATCCGGCTGACGACACCGGAAGGCGGGACAGAAATCCCTGCAGGAACTCCGCTGAATATCCACGCCGAATCGGGCGACCCCGAAGGCGAGGTGAAATACGTCGAGTTCTACCTTGATACGCTCCTCCTCTCCCGCGACGCATCGGTCCCGTATGAATTGTCGTACACGGCAAAAATCGAGCCTGGTCAGCACAGCGTACGTGCGGTTGCAACGGATCTTGCGGGAAATTCGGCGGAAGATGAAGTGATGATCACAGTGAAGTAATCATCTTTCCATCAACATCCGATATTCACTGTTCAAATCCCGTACCAGATGAAACAACTCGCGTGCTTCTTTTGGCATCTGCTCAGGTGCAAGTCTCTCAGAAAAAAGCCAATCCAAATCCCATTTCACTGTGCGGGCCTCAGCCACCGCATCAAAATCCTTTCCCCGCGCACGTGCCTGAATGATATTCCGGCTATATCCGCTTATTTTTTCCATGACCTCCGGCGGGAACAACCCGTCGTGATCGATAAACTCCTGTGATGATGGTTTTAGAGATCCCATGACAAGGACAGTATACAATTTTTTGCTAGAACATGCCATTGTCTCCTGTTACAGGAAGATCACAAAAAAGAGCCTGAACTATCCGGGCACAGGCCGTTGAGCCTGTATGAGCTTCAGGCTCACAGTCGCATGAGCTTCAGGCTCACCTGTCGTTATGTTCATCAAAAAACCGTTATATACCAATCCCAGCGGAGTCGGTCATCGGTCATGAGGACGTTCGTAACTTCACGAGAAATCGTAATGCATCCCCGTCACCCCTCCGAAGAAGTTGTCACTGTCTCCAGCCGCTGAATTCCCAACAGTGCCCGGACGCAGAACATGGCACAGATCGTGGAAGAATCATCCCCCTGGAAAATACCATTTCCCGATCGCAGAAAGCCCCAGAATTCGCACACAATCGGATTCATCCCCCCGGACAGGATGAATACCGGGGAATAGCGGTTGCTCAGCCCCCTCGTTTCCGGACTCCCACGGAAAGACAAAATGAACCCGGATCGACCTGCCACCGGGGGTCAGCCAGGCTGCACCTCCTGCCAAAGCCGGAATTGAGTGAATGGACACAGGCGCAGGCCCCTGAGAAAGAACCAATAGAACCCAAATTGAACGATGCAGGCACAAACGAGGACTTCAGGCTCATCGCCGGGGAAGTTGCACCAGCCATATTGGCCTGTTTTGCGTGCACGATGGACAACCGGAACATGCGTATGACCGCGCTGAGGCCGAAAAGTCTCAGTTGTGACAAATGCGCCTGTGTGGTAGAATATAAAGATTTCACAGAGAGTTTCAGGCTCATCAACATCTCACACAAACACCAACATCCATGTCGACATCCGACGCACGCCATCGCATCGAAAGCATCCGCCACTATCTGGCGGGGTCGTCGCGCGGAGGGGAGATCGCCGGGTTGACCCGTGAAGAGAAAGTGGACTGGATTCACCAGCTCCTGAATCAGATCCGGTACGAGTCTCTGTCCAAGTCGGACAAGGGCATGGTCCGCCAGTATCTCCAGTCGGTGAGCGGATATTCCCGGGCGCAAGTCGAACGTCATATTTCCGCGTACCGCGAACTCGTCGGCACGGGAAAATTTCTGCAGACGGAGAGTGTGTCGGTCGGGGAAACCCCTGAGACCGCTCAAAAAATCCCCACGGCAAAAATCATCGCGAAAACGGATCCCGTCCCCGAACCCGTCCCCGCAGCCACCCCACACTTCCACAAATTCTCAAAAACCCTTCCTGTGCTCCTCGGC
>CAYGGB010000049.1:0-6943 GCA_964349295.1 uncultured Candidatus Peribacteria bacterium
GCGAGGACACCCGTGAGGGCGAGCCACGTGCGGCACGAGAACTTTTGGAAAGTGGTCATTAAAAAAGGGGGAAGCAATGCGTTTATACGCTGTCGCAATAACCACAACAAGCGATAACGCATCACTAGCAATAAAAAACCCCCGCCATGCGGGGGTTTTTCATCTCGTGTACGAACGAACAATCCATCAGGTGTTCAATGACGGTGCAAGGTTCGTGAAGAACCCGACGATCACGCGGCAGAAGAGGATGACCAGAAGACCGATGATCACGTAGAGGATCGTCTTCTTGGCCTTGTCCTTCGCTTCGTCTTCGCCCTGCGAGACGATAAGGCGGATGCCAGCGATAACGATGAAGACCACCGCGGCGAGCGCGAGGAAATCAAGGACAACGGTCAGAACCTTGATGATAACATCGCGGACTCCTTGCGTACCGTTGGTGTTCGGGTTAACGGAGCCCTCGACCTGAGGAATCGGACCGCCCAAGCCATTCTGGGCGAATGCAGCAGCCGGAGCGAGGACACCCGTGAGGGCGAGCCACGTGCGGCACGAGAACTTTTGGAAAGTGGACATAGGAGAAAATTGGGGGAAATTGGTGTAATTTGTACGCTGTTGATTTCTTCGTCGCAAGAGAAGCTGTAAAAAAAGAGGCGAATGAACTTGACCAGATGAGTTTCGCGGTCATACTTATTTTTATTATTTCGTCATGATCCGTCCGTACCGCAATAAAAAACCCCCGCCATGCGGGGGTTTTTTATCTCGTGTACGAACGAACAATCCATCAGGTGTTCAATGACGGTGCAAGGTTCGTGAAGAACCCGACGATCACGCGGCAGAAGAGGATGACCAGAAGACCGATGATCACGTAGAGGATCGTCTTCTTGGCCTTGTCCTTCGCTTCGTCTTCGCCCTGCGAGACGATAAGGCGGATGCCAGCGATAACGATGAAGACCACCGCGGCGAGCGCGAGGAAATCAAGGACAACGGTCAGAACCTTGATGATAACATCGCGGACTCCTTGCGTACCGTTGGTGTTCGGGTTAACGGAGCCCTCGACCTGAGGAATCGGACCGCCCAAGCCATTCTGGGCGAATGCAGCAGCCGGAGCGAGGACACCCGTGAGGGCGAGCCACGTGCGGCACGAGAACTTTTGGAAAGTGGTCATTAAAAAAGGGGGAAGCAATGCGTTTATACGCTGTCGCAATAACCACAACAAGCGATAACGCATCACTAGCAATAAAAAACCCCCGCCATGCGGGGGTTTTTCATCTCGTGTACGAACGAACAATCCATCAGGTGTTCAATGACGGTGCAAGGTTCGTGAAGAACCCGACGATCACGCGGCAGAAGAGGATGACCAGAAGACCGATGATCACGTAGAGGATCGTCTTCTTGGCCTTGTCCTTCGCTTCGTCTTCGCCCTGCGAGACGATAAGGCGGATGCCAGCGATAACGATGAAGACCACCGCGGCGAGCGCGAGGAAATCAAGGACAACGGTCAGAACCTTGATGATAACATCGCGGACTCCTTGCGTACCGTTGGTGTTCGGGTTAACGGAGCCCTCGACCTGAGGAATCGGACCGCCCAAGCCATTCTGGGCGAATGCAGCAGCCGGAGCGAGGACACCCGTGAGGGCGAGCCACGTGCGGCACGAGAACTTTTGGAAAGTGGACATAGGAGAAAATTGGGGAATTGCCTAATATTATACTCTTTCGGGCATTTTTTCTCAAGGAGAAAGCAGGGGGCAAACGCCATCGGCAGTTGACAGCAGGATTGAATATTTCTTCTTATTGATTGCTTAGCACCCCTCCCGCAACAAGCACCGCCGCGGGGAGGGTAAACCAGAGATCCAGATTCTGGATCATGATCGTCATCAGCTGGCTTTGCTTCAGGACGGCCTCCAGACCCGGAGTCGCGGTAATGTGCATGTCGAGAAGAGGGGAGCCGGCGATAAACGTGAGCAGCGTGGCGAGCAGCAGACCTGCCGTCGCAAAACCGGAGAGTCCCGTCATCGCCACATTGGTGACGGCGCTTCCGTTGTTGCCGTACTGCACGTGCAGTCCTGCGCGCACCGCGAGAAAAACAACGATGGCGATGAAGAGCGTCAACTTGAGGACGGAGGTCATTGTGGTGTCGAGCGGAATACCCACCGACCCGAGCATCGACTGCGTTTCGGAAAATCCGAGAATCCGTTCGGTGAAATTCCCAAGACCCTGCACGGCCACGATGGCGATGTAACTGCTGAGGATGATCTTGATGGATTCTTTTTTTCCGATGATAAAGCTGTACGTGATGACGAGTGCAAAGAAGACGATGATGAACAGATCCCAGCTCAGCGTGAGGTTCATGGAGGGAATGCTACCTCGGGTCAGGGGTGATGCAAACCGGGATATGTTGCGGAGAGCGTCTGGAAGAGTGTGGAACTATCGTGCCAGGTGAGGCTGCGGGAGGAGGTGAGGACGGCGGAGGTGAGGGTGAGGAGGGAGATCAGGACGATTAGGAATAGGGCTTGGGTTGGGGTTCGGTTTCGGGTTGGGCTTGGGAAGAAAGCACTGGCAAAAGAGAAGAGAAGACCTGTGAGAGAAAGATAGAGATATTTTTCTGAGGGCAGGTAGACATGGGAGAGTCCGAGCGATGGCAGGACAAACAGGGCGGCGAAGCCCAGGCCGAACAGCACGTTCCGGATGTTGCCGCGATACCATCCGAAGGCCACGGCGGCTGATACAAGAAGGAGAGCGGCCAGAACAGATGGCTGCATAGGGGAGAACGCGGATAGAGGATGCAGGATGGCGAGCGGATGGGGCCAGATGAATTTTCCGAGGAGGAAGAACATCTCCCACAGCCCGTCAATCAAAGGGGCAGTGTTTGCGCTGGTCACTTCATATATCTGCTGCGACGGAGCTGCCGGGACCTGCAGCTTGCCCGCAATACCGATGATGCCAAAGACGAGGCTCAGCAGAAAGAACGGTGCTTTCTCGACGAAGACTCTGAGCGACGGCTGGCGTTGCCTCTGCCAGTCGAGAAGGAGCAGCACGAGCGGCAGCAGGATTCCGGAGACTTTAGAGAGGAGGGAGAGTGCGAAAAGCAGTGCGCTCATCCAGAGCCACTTCCGCTTCTCCGTCTGCAGAAACGAGAGGTACAAATGCAGACTCCCGAGTGCGAAGAACCAGCACAGCAGATCCTTGCGGCTGCTCATCCATGCGACGGCCTCCACGGAGAGCGGATGTAGCGCGAAGAGAAGTGCGATGGAGAAAGCCTGCCAGCGGCGGCCGGACAGTCGCAGGCACAGGAAAAATACGAGGATGGCATTGAAAATATGCAGCAGGAGATTATCGACGTGATAGAGGAGCGGCTCCGTACCGGCGATCATGTACTCCGCCTGAAAGCTCACGAGTGCGAGAGGCACGTAGAGTTCCGGATCGAACGTCGTGAATGCCCTCGCAAGATTCGTTCCTGAGATTCCATGAGCCGTCTGATTCTCCACGATCAGATAGTTGTCATCCCACTCCACGAAATTGTTCTGCAGACTCCGGGCGTAGACGAGCGTCGTTGCAAAAATAAGAAGGAGAACCAGGATGCGGGGATCGGACAGGCGGCGGAGGAATATCTGCGCGGAATCCATACCGCGGGAGTGTATCATCCTCCCCGATGCGTCATGGATTCCTCCTCATCGACAAGCCCTCTGGCATGACCAGTCATGATGCTGTGGCGATCGTGCGGCGTACGCTCTCCGAGCGCAGCATCGGTCATCTCGGCACGCTCGATCCTGCCGCGACAGGACTTCTCGTTCTTGCAGTCGGCAAAAAAGCGCTCAAGGTGGTCCAGCTCTTCATGGACCTTACAAAAGAATACGAGGCTGCAGTCCGGTTCGGAAAAGTCAGTACAACGTACGACGGCGAAGGCGTCATCGAACATTTTGATATTCCGATGGGGTGGGTCGCCCCGGAACAGGCGTCGATCCAGCGGGAGATCGCGGACCGTTTCACGGGCAAGATCGCACAGATACCGCCCGCGTTCTCCGCCATCAGCGTCGGCGGCGTACGTGCCTATCAAAAAGCGCGACAGGGACTGACGGTCGAGCTTGCGGCGCGCATGGTGGAAATCAAGGAATGCAAAATCCTCAAATACGACTATCCCAATCTGTTGCTCCGGATTCATTGTGGTTCAGGCACGTACATCCGTTCGCTCGCACATGACCTCGGCCGCGTGCTCGGGTGCGGCGCATATCTCTCCGGACTGCGGCGCACCAAAGTAGGGGAGTGGAACGTCGCGAATGCCAAAGCCCCGGATGTCGTCGGCTGGACTGATGTCGTTCCCTTAAAGGAGGTGCTCAAGGATTTCCCCCGTCGCGAACTGAGTGACAGCGAATTTGAAGAAATCGGTTTCGGGCGGAACATCGAGGCCGAAGTTGAGCCCGATACGATTGCGTGGCACGGGGATCTGCCTGTCGCGTTGCTGGTACCGGCGTCAGACGGGACGGCGCATGCGAGGAAGGTTTTTTAACTTCAGCGCATATCATCGCTGGCATCGATATTTTTCTTTCGGATGATCCATTTTTTGACGTCTTCCATACATCGGAGAATAGAACTCTGTCTCTCCAATCTGCGTTTTTCGTCTTTGGTCATATTCGGGTGAATTTGTATGGGTTCTATCAGTTTTTTTGCTTTGAAAACCACTTTTACAGGCGTTTTGATCAGGTACATCAACGCGCCATTGAATGCCTCCTGAAGAATAGACATCTCGTGTTCGTCGATCATTTGCTGATCAATGATTGCTCTGTCTCCGCCCAAATTCCGCATATCCATTTTTCCCAAAGTGAAGACTCTTTGAGAAGCATTGGTTCTCGTTTCGATGATTCTATTGAACATGCTCAGAGAAACACCATCAATGATTTCTGAGCGAATCATATGATCATTCGATTGTTCTGTAGCTTCTTGCTCGCGTAAATCTTGTATTAAAGCCAGTTCTTTCTCATTGAGTTTTCCTTCTGCCATATTCAGAAGTAAGTCATGAATAGCATCAGCAGCACCATCATGCTGGCCAAGTTGGGTGTCTGCACGCATTTCGATTTCAAATTCTTCCGGTAAAATGACTCGATCCAATGGGACTTCGAGAGCTTCGGCGCCAAAACGTTGGACGTTGATTTTCATATGTATGTTATAATTTATTCAAATAGTTTCGTCAAAAAAAAGAACACATTGTATTATGCACTTATGAATTCCTACGATCTTCAGTGCTTTCTTGATGAGGAAGGGCGCCTCGGCGCGTGGCCTGCGAAACTGAAAAAGCAGCTGCTTGCGTTGCAATTTCTTGCCGGGCAAATGGAATGGGACCGGATGTACACGGAGCAGGAGATGAATGAGTTGCTGACGAAGCATCATTCGTTTCACGATGCTGCACTTCTGCGGCGTGAGTTGTACATGAAACATTTTCTGGACCGGAAGACGGATGGTTCTGCGTACTGGAGAACCCGACGCGTACTCCCTTCGTCATGGAATACGACGAGACTGCAGGTGCGTGATGCCACGGAGCACGATGTACCCGCGCTGCAGTCGGTCTACGATGCCTGCGCCTATATCCAGGAGTGGATTGGCAATCACGATACTCAGGAGAATCCGATGCTGATAGAAGTGCAAGGAAAAGCGCTGCCGCCAAATGGCAAACGGGAGCTGCAGCGCGCGCAGGCAATCGTCGACAAAACGTCAGGTGACATCATCGGATATGTTGTTGTCTACCACGGCTACCCGGACCCCGATACCGTCTGGATCGCCCTGTTCGGGATTCACCCCAAAGAACAACGGAAAGGGATCGGGCGGGAGGTTGTCAGTGAACTGGAAGCTCAGGTGCGCACACTTGGCACCTTCACGCGCATGGGTCTGGGCGTAGGCGTGGGAAACGATCCCGCGATGAAGTTCTGGGCGTCATGCGGTTTCACAGATGTCGTCAACATAGAAGACCATGGAACGCACAAAGATCAGTGGATTGTAAAAAAACTTAACTGAAAAGTCTTTTCATATATCAATGATCCGAGGCGCAAGGAGAACGATGCACAGGTGAAAACAACTGACGGTAAAATTTGTATATTCATGGAATATTGATTGACGTATGCCAATGCTGCCAGAATAATGTATTTGTCTTATTTTCCTCTCTTCAATATGACGCAAGAAGATGTACTGAATCATGAAGCGCTGGACGAGGATGAAGCGTGTTATGCCTACGGAGAAGACGGGGCGCTTCTGCCACAGGACTCAGCGAAGAGGCGTTCAGATCTCATCGAAAAAGGAAATCTTCCGGAAAACGAAGCAGATGAATGTGTTGCTTTAGAGCTCCAAAAAATCCATTCCCTTACTGCTGAACAAAGAGCAAGAATGCAGGAGCTTTCTCAAAAGGCCTGGTCTCACCTGATAAAGCACGAAATGCCATAAGGTCGATTATCTGATGGAATCCGGAATATTTTTTGCTGCATTGTTTTGATGGGCCCTTCGACTCACTACGTTTGCCCAGGGTCATTCTCCTCGATCGCAGATAAAGAACGTGGTTTACCATGAGTGAGCAATGCCCGTATGGGCTGCGAGTCGAATGGTGGGTCGGGTGGGATTTGAACCCACGGCCAATTGCTTAAGAGGCAACTGCTCTACCAGACTGAGCTACCGACCCGGGGAGCCGCAGTAGAGTAGCAAGAGTCTTAGCGAGTGACCAGCGTGGCCGAATGCGTGCTTTGCGAGATTCTCCACACCTGATACCCCGAAAATAGCGCAAAGAACACATTCAGCCAGAAGAACACCCACGTCGCGCTCAGGTAACTGAAGAGGGCGATCAGGATGCTGCCTGCGACCAGCGCGATTTCGCGTTTGAGGGTGCCGCCTTTCAGTTCGTATCCGAGAGCGATACCCACGAGGCCGAGAATGAAGATGAGAGTCGCGTAGCCCTGCGAAAGATACAGTG
>CAYGGB010000050.1:0-6917 GCA_964349295.1 uncultured Candidatus Peribacteria bacterium
TCGTGGAGCAGGGCTTTTTGATGCAGGAAAAACAAAAACTTCCCGAAACCCGAAACTCGAAACCCGCAACCGCGACGAACCATCTCACCCTCACCCCAGCCCAGCAGAACATTTATCAGCAAATCCTCACCGAACCCCGGCCATCTCTGCTCTTCGGAATAACGTCGAGCGGCAAGACGGAAATTTACGCGTCGCTGATCGCCGACGTCATCCAGAAAGGCAAGCAAGCGATCCTCCTCGTTCCCGAAATTCTCCTGACCGAGAACGTCATCGACCGGTTCCTGCAGCTTCTCCCGCGCGACCAGATCGCCGTCCTGCACAGCCGGCTGAAGCCCGGGCAGCGGAAAGAAGAATGGAAAAGGATTCATCGCGGCGAAGTCAGTCTGGTCATCGGTTCCCGCAGCGCACTCTTTGCCCCGCTGCACAGACTGGGCCTCGTGATCCTGGACGAAGAGCACGAGTGGACATACAAGAATGAACAGACCCCCCGGTATCATGCCCGCGAGACTGCTGCGGCACTTTGTCTCCACTCCGGAGCAAAACTCCTCCTCGGCAGTGCGACTCCGTCACTGGAATCCTGGTCCCGCGCCAAGACCGGTATGTATCACCTCGCGCGACTTCCCGATCGCTACAACAACAATGCGCTGCCAACAGTACGTGTGATCGATCTTGCGGAAGTCGAATTCGGATCGAACTATCCGTTCACACCGGACCTGATTACCGCAATCGAAACACGGCTGCAAAAGCAGGAACAATGCGTCCTTTTTTTGAATCGCAGAGGCATGGCCAGCGCGTTGCTTTGTCTCCAGTGCCGCCGTCGCGTCATCTCCCCAGAATCACAACTGCCCTTCACCGTCCATCATCGCTCCAATGGAACGCCGTACCTGATGGATCACACGACCGGCATTACCGGTGCAGTCCCGGCACTCTGCCCGCATTGCGGAAGTGCGAAACTGCATGAAGTTGGCGCAGGGACACAGCGCATCGAAGTGATCCTGAAAAAACTATTCCCGAAGGCAAGACTTCTCCGTGCCGATACCGATACCCTCGAAACGCCTGAGCAGATGCGTAGTCTGTTGCAGAAAATGAAAGGTGGTGAGGCAGATATCCTGCTCGGAACGCAGACAGTCGTGAAAGGACTGGATTTGCCGAATGTGACGCTGGCCGCAGTCCTGATCGCGGATATCGGACTCAGTCTCCCGCACTTCCGTGCAGGCGAACGTATCCTGCAACTTCTCACGCAGCTGACAGGACGGAGCGGCCGGGCGAAACCGGGCGATGTGATCATCCAGACCTTCCGCCCAGACGCTCCAGAGATCATCGCCGCAGCGAAACATGAAACCGAACGGTATATGGATGACGAACTGCGGCTTCGGACCCATGCAGGGTACCCTCCTGTGGCATCCATGGTCCGGCTGCTTCTGAGAGGACCGGATGCAGAGGTGCGGACCAAGATCGTGAAAAGTGAACTCCTGAAAGAAAACCTCCGTATCGGAAATGTCATGAAAATTTCGTACTCCCCAACCCTTTTCGGCGGCGGCCGCGAATGGCAGATTCTTCTCCGTGGTCCAAATCCGAAAGATCTGCTGACTCCAGCAATTCTCAAGCAGGCAGTCGTGGATGTCGATCCGATGGATACAGTGTAACGAAGCTAAAAAGCTAACCAGCTAACAAGCTAGCCGTTCCCGCAAGCCCGATCACCCGGCAAACAGCGTATTCTCCGCGCATATGCCGTATCACAAGTACATTTCCGAGTTTCTCGGTACCTTCACACTCACGTTCGTCGTCTGGCTTTCGATCCTCGCGGGCAGAGCTGTGGATTTTCCCGTGCCGCTCTCGACGCCGGTTGTTGCCACGATCACACTCGGGCTGTTCGTCTATACGGTCGGTGGCATCAGCGGAGCACATCTGAATCCGGCAGTGACGATCGGCATGCTGAGCGCACGGAAAATCAAAACGCATGATGCGGTCATGTACATCGTCTGCCAGCTGGCTGCAGCAGCAGTGGCGATGACGATAGGCCGGTTCCTGAGCGGCCAGGTGACGGCTGTCCCCTATGCGACAACGATCTCCGCAGGCTTTGCCGAAGCGATCGGTGCATTCTTCCTCGCATTTGGCGTCATGTCGGCAACCCTGCAAAAAGTTCCCCCGGCCGCTGCCGGACTCGTGGTGGGAGGATCACTTCTTCTTGGTATTTATGTCTCATTTCCGTTCAGCAACGCCATCCTGAACCCGGCAGTCGCGCTTGGCATCAACGCCTTCGGTCCCATGGAAATCATCGGACCCATCATCGGTGCAATCGGGGGCGCATGGGCAAGGAAATTACTGGAAACGGGAAAATGATCTTCTTCCGGAAATATATACCGAGCATGTCATCCTGAGCGGAGCGAAGGAGACATGCGAAAAGAAACGGATGCTGCGGGTTCATGGTTCGCGCAGCTTATTCTGAGCCGTATCGAAGGACTAACCATGACAACGCAGATGATGTAGCGCGATCCCCGCTGCAACCGCCACGTTCAGCGATTCTTTTTTCCCGAGCATGGGAATTTTGATCACGGTCTCTGCGACAGCGAGAATATCAGCCGGAACTCCGGAGAGTTCATGACCGACCACCAGACAGATTTTCCCGGAGGGTGAGAACGTTTTCAGATCAACCGCGTCGTCCGTCAATTCCAGCGGAACTATTGCCCATTCGTCTTCTTTCAGCGCCGTAATGATTGTCATCGGATCCTCCGCATGCTCCCACGGAACAGTATCCTCGGCCCCCAGAGCCGTCTTGGTGATTTCCTTGCGCGGCGGACGGCCGGTGTATCCGGTGAGGTACAGCTTTTCGACATTGAATGCGTCGCAGGTCCGGAAAAACGATCCGACATTCCAGAGCGAACGGACGTTATAGGCGAGCAGGCAGATACGGGTTGTCATAGTGGAATCAGCCCGAAGTTTCTTTGGGCTCCGGGTGCCGTTCCAGTGTACATCGATACAGGCGTTCGCGGAGGGCGGTTTGATTCAGCGAAAGTTTCTCAAGAGCCTGATCCAGGGTGTCAAAAATAGTGATGCGGACTGAAGAATGATTTTGCCGGATTTCAGAACCCAACCGGTCTGCGATCCGGTGTTCTGCGGCAGTCTGCTTCTTATCCTTTGCTTTTTTCCAGATCGACAGCTCATGAAGTAGATAGCCGTACAGATCACTGGAGCCTGAATCAGTCATAGCATCCTCGTTCATTCGGAAAACTATACCAGACGCTCCAGTGTGCTTGCATGCGGATTCGCGAGAATTTCCAGAAGATTTCCGGTAAGTTTTTCCTGCGGGGTTCCCGTAATTCCGTACACAATACCCGTTTCGCTGCCGGTACCGAATGCCGCCGCCGTATCAGGAAAATCCCGACGGAGGAGGACAGTTCCCGACGAAAAATGAGGAAGTACGCCATCCATCTTCTCTTCCACTTTCTGTGCAGCCTGCCAACGCGTGAATGACGAACCGCGCCTGAGAAACGCGCGTTCTTTGTTGCTGTTGAATACCGTCAGATCCCGGAAAACCGACTGCACCGATTTTTCCGGTACCGAGAAGTATTTCCATTGTTTCAGCTTCAGCTCCGGCACAATCCTTTTTGCCGCCTGTTCCACCGTCCGCTCTTCGTTGTTCGTAATAATCGTCTCAATAAAAATCTCCACATTTTCCGAAGAGCGAATTGGCAACAGCTTCAGATCCTGAGAAGCGAGGTCGTTCCTTGGACTCTTCGGACTCTTTGGAATCTTTCTCGTGATCCAATCCTTCACCGACTCAAAGTACGCATCACCCTTATCCTGCGCCCGTTCCGGATGCGGCATCAGCGCAATCACATTCCCTTCGGGATTGCAGATCCCCGCAATCGCCAGCATCGACCCGTTCGGCGTGATGTCCGGATCTTCAGAAATATTTCCAGCAGCATCACAGTAGGAGAATGCGATCTGGTCATTCGTCTGGAGTTCCTTAAGCAGATCTTTGTCATTCGTCGTGAACCGGCCCTCGCCGTGCGCAATCGGAATCTGCATCACGCCCTCCCAGTTCCCCGTCGCACAGCGTGCTTTCGCGCAGGAACGCCTGATCCAGATCCATTCGCTCAAAAGCGGCAATCCTTTTATTCCCTTGCGGGTCTGAATGGCATTCCTCGCAAGAGACATCTGGAGTCCGCGCGCATTCGGAATAAGACCGCTTTCGACCAGAACCTGTGCACCGTTGCATATACCGATAACGACTTTTCCCGCTTGCGCCTCAGCTCCGATGAATTCCATCAACGGATCCCGCGCCGCGACCATGCCGCTGCGCCCGCGGTCTTCATAGGAAAATCCTCCGGGTATGAAGTACCCGTCAACATCCTTCAGCTTCTCCCGGTCATCATTCCACCGGAAGTACACCGGTTCCATGCCGACGCGACGGATAACGCGCATGGATTCGACTTCACCGTTGTTTCCCGGAAAGGACACGATTGCGATCTTGGAAACCTTCATGACCGGAGTGTAGCGTAACGGGTTTGCAGGTCGAAGACCTGCGCTAGATCTTCATAACTTCTTCCTCTTTCTGCTTGGCCATCTCGGCAATCTTCCCATTGAATTCATCCACGCCCTTCTGCAGCTGTTCGTTGAGGGTTTCCTTCACATCTTCGTCTTTCTCCGGCTTTATCGCATCGTGGACTACCTGTCGGTGCTTTCGAAGATTGACACGGGCCGCCTCTGCGAGCTGGGAAACGACTTTCTTGAGATGTTCGCGGCGTTCCTGGGTCATCGACGGCAGCGTGATACGGATGGCAACGCCATCATTGAGAGGCGATGCACCCAGATCGGCCAGCTGGACTGCTTTCTCAATGGCTCCAAGAATGGACTTGTCCCACGGCGAAATGACAATGGAACGTTGATCGACGCTGATGCTGCAGAGTGAACGCAGATCCTGCTTCTGCCCGTACGAATCGACCATGATGTGTTCGACAAGCGCGGCATTCGCACGACCGGTCTGCAACCGGCTGAATTCGCTGCGAAGATTCGCGAGGACCTTTTCGGCTTCGGTGTGAAACACATTGATCTTGGGATCCATCATAAGAAAGAGAGGAAAAGATTTGCAGGCATTCTAGCATCAGATATCACGCATGCACCACCGTCCCGATCTTCTCGCCTCTGGCCGCCTTGAGAAGGGCGCCGGTTTTGAAGAAATCGAAGACAACGATCGGCAGTTTCTGGTCCTGACACAGGCTGAACGCAGCCTGATCCATCACCGCAAGCTGCTTGTTGAGCGCCTCCTGGAACGTGATCTTGTCGTACTTCTTCGCGTCCTTGTGCTTGTTTGGATCCTTGTCATAGACACCGTCCACATTGGTCGCCTTCAGGAGCACATCGCAACCGAGTTCGAGAGCGCGGAGTGCGGCAGCTGAGTCGGTCGTGAAGTACGGATTTCCTGTTCCCCCCGCGCAAATCACGACGCGTCCCTTTTCCAGATGCCGGTTGGCCCGGCGCTTGATGAACGGCTCCGCAAGCTGGGGAATATCGATCGCCGAGAGGACGCGCGTCTGTGTTCCAGCTGACTCGAGAGCCGACTGCAGCGCGACGGAGTTCATGATCGTCGCAAGCATGCCCATCGCATCGCTGGCCGTCCGCTCGATGCCGCTGTCCTTGGTGTCGCGATACCGCCAGATGTTGCCCCCGCCCACAACCACGACGACCTGGGCGAGTTTCGCAACCGAGACGATCTGGGCCGCAACATGCGCGAGTGTTGGATGATCGATCCCAAAGGCCTGGTCGCCGGAGAAGACTTCACCGGAAAGCTTGAGCATGATGCGCTTGTACGACATGAGGACGGAGTGGAAAGTGGAAATAGAAAGTGGAAAGTTGAAAATTACGGGTGTGTCGGGGGAAGTTGCTTGGCTTGGACAGTTGAAGATGATGAGGATGATGGCGGCGATTTTTTTGAACTGAGGAGAGATTTGAGGAAATGTACTGCTTTCACAACAGCATCCACCAGCTGTCTCCATGCATCACGCAAACCGATCTCCCCGCGCGACAGCGGCCCGACAATAGGCACATCTTTGCGTTGACCCTGGGCAGCATGGACGAATCCCAGAACCATCAGTGCCAGAACACACAATGCGAGCACACGGCTGACGATGGGAATGAACATCACGACGACGGACAGTGCGAACAGAACCATCGCCTGCTTCGCATGAAACCGGACAAACGGCGATTTTCTTTTGAGGAAATACACGACCACCGACATGATCCACAGGTACGAAAAAGCCGCGACATCTTTGTTCTGCTCGATGTCGGTTTTGTCGGAATCGGGAGCGGTTGCCGCTTGCTGGGGCGGTGGAGGATTCTGCGAAGGAATCAATTCCGGAAGATCCATCCCCTCGAGTCTACTGAATCACAGGAGGGAAAGCCATGATTTCATGGTAAAATATCCGCGTGCCCCCGTAGCTCAGCGGATAGAGCAGCGGGTTTCTAACCCGTTGGCCGTAGGTTCAATTCCTACCGGGGGTACCATTTGCTTCTATGAAAGCAATCGACCTCACCCACACCATCACGTCCGATATCGCTACCTTCGATGGCGGCTGCGGATTTACGTTGTCGGTCAATTGTGATTACAAAGACTGCGCCCAGCCGAACACGTTCCGAACCCAAAACATCATCTGCAACGCCGGTATCGGGACGCACATGGATGCTCCGGCACACTGCGTTCCAGGAGGGAGAACCATCGAGAGGTTGGAACTCGAAGAGCTCGTCACCGATTGCGTCGTCATGACGGTCGATGCCGCGGATGATCCGGAGTACCTCATCATGCCATCAGTTGTTGAAGAGTTTGAGAAGCAACACGGCGAAATTGCGCCGAACACATTTGTGATTTTCCACACAGGCTGGGAGAAGTATTGGGGAGATGCAGAGCTGTTCAGGAA
>CAYGGB010000051.1:0-6819 GCA_964349295.1 uncultured Candidatus Peribacteria bacterium
CCAATAGACTGTACGTATGTCTGATGACTTTGAGCAGAGACTGGGCAACAAAGAAGCATTTGCCTCTTTTGCCAAAGCAGTCGGAAAATTGGAAAAAAGCGCTCAGCTGGACACAACGGATATGAAGAAAATTTCAGAACTTTCTAAATCAATAGAATCTTTCGAACAAGACTTACGGACAAGATATGCAGATGTATTTGAGGAGAAAGAGATTATTTTCAGTGCTGAAGTATATGCAATTTTCAAGGAGGCCAGTGGAATGGAGGCTGGAAATTCAGGAGCTGACCGGGTATGTCTGGCACTCATCGATTTTTTCATAACGAATCCTGAAAAATATCATTCGATAGAGGAAATTGCAGTTCGTGCAGGCATCAAAACGATATCCGTCGCCGGTACAAAATTTTATGTCGAACGGACTATATTCGGCAGAGAATGTTCCGCATTCAACTTCGAGGCAAAAAGGACAGTTGGGTGGCGTCTGCAGAAAAAACAGTCAGAATAGTGACAGGTGACTGAGTTCTCTTCAGCTATTTGCCAAACACCAAAACCCACCTACACTCCCGCTCCTATGAACATTCCTGTCCCCGTTGCACTCCAAGAAGCGCTAGACCTCGCGACAGATCTCGAGAATGCAGTCGATTCCGGCGAACGGCAGATCAAGACGTATCACCTCGATGAGCTCCGTGAAATCCTGCAATCCCTGCCGCTGGACTATGTGCCGGGACGCAATCGGGAAAACGTGTTTCAGCTGAGCATGATTTCGCGTAAGGAGATGAACCAGGAAGCCGCAGAAAAGGCCGGTGAGGTGCTGACGAACGTACGAATGACACTTGAGCGGGCAGCCCGGCTGCTCTCACGCGGACCGACGAACATCGATCCCGCGATACAGGACACAGTGACTGCACCCGCGGCTCACGGCGACGCGAAATCCATGTGGCTGACCCAGCCATCATCAATTGATCAATGCGCAAGGATCGATCAGGCATTCAACGGCAACCTCGCCTGGGACCGGAAAACATGGGAAAGCGAGAGAGGGTATGACATGACGAGCGTCATCGGATCGCTGCGAGGCGAGAAAGTCGACGCATTCGTCACACGCGAACTGCAGCCCCAGACCGACAAGCCACTGGCCGCCCTCATCCTGAATATGGCCCGCGATCCCGAAACACCCGATGCCGTTATCAATCATCTTGCGAGAATCACCCAGGAGACGTCGTACCCCATCCGCATGGCGGTCCACGACCAGCAGGATTATCTGCTAAAAAGCATAGGCCGCGCCGGAATGCACTGGACGGGAATGAGTCTGAACCATTTCCGTGATGGGAAAGGATTCAACAATGCGTACCTGTACAGCAGCCAGCCCTGAGAACGAGATGACCGGCATCGCGACGAATGACTGTTGAAATTCTTCTCATGCGTATCTCCTGAAGAAGCCCGGTATCCGGAGACATAACCAGACATTGACAGAGTATTATAATTATTTTATTATTAATAATGTCAGAATCCCGTATTCTGATTGTTCCTTGGTAGCATTGAGTGCAAAAGCAACGGTTCGTGCATTGTGGATTTCCACAGAATCTACACCGCACGAACTGTGTGTTTTGTCCTTCTCGACGGCTTGTCGGAGCCTGAATCCGACGGGAGAAATTCTCATGCCTTTCACGTCTTTGTTCGAAGTGATGATGGATGGATGGTGGATCGGTCCGCACCACCCCACCAGTCGGGATCCAGACAAGGTCTGCTTCCCCGATTACCTGATGGCCTACCGGAACATCCACATTCTGATGACAGACTGCGATCCGTGTGCCACAGGAAAAACCGAAGAAGAACTCTTGGCCGCCATCAACCGCGTCACCACCGAAAGTGGTGGCCGGGCGAAAAGGCCCTGAGGTACGCACTCGCTACCAAGGCAACCGCCATCACTTTACTGGGATGGCGGTTTCTCATATTTCCTGAAAAGGACAGGGTATGATTATGTTTGTCTATGAAAATCGCCCTCGTCCACGAACTCCTCACCATGAAAGGCGGCGCCGAACGCGTCCTGCGCGTTTTCGCAAACATGTTCCCCGACGCACCTATTTACACGCTTCTCTACAACGAACAGAAGCTTGGGGACTGGTTCCCCAAATCCCGAATCAGAACAAGCAGCATCCAGCCCTATTCTCAATTCTCAATTCTCAATTCTCAATTTAATCACCATCTTCATCTAAAAAAATTCCCTTCAGCAGTGGAACACTGGGACTTCTCGGAATTCGATCTTGTCCTCAGCAGCTCTTCCGCTTTCGTCCACGGCATCATCACCAATTCCGCACCCCGGCATCTCTGCTACGTCCAGACCCCCGCCCGCTATCTCTGGGACAGGACACATGATGTTCTCGACAGAGCAGGCAAAGGCCCATTCGGCTGGATCAGACGCCTATATCTCTCGCGCCTTTTTCACCGGCTCCGCATCTGGGACACAGAGGCAGCTGACCGACCGGACGCGCTGATCGCAGCATCATCTGAAGTTCAACGGCGGATTGAACTGTATTGGCGAAGAGAATCGGAAGTGATATATCCGCCGATTGATGATTTCTGGTTTGCGCCGATTGCGGATTACGGATTGCGGATTGCGGATTGCGGAATTTCGAAATCCGTAATCCGCAATTACTATCTGATCGTCTCCCAGCTGGCCCCCTACAAACGAATTGACCTCGCGATCCACGCCTGCAACACCCGGAAAGCGAACCTGATCATCGCTGGTGAGGGTCCTGCGCGACGTTCCCTCGAGGCCATCGCAGGACCGACTGTGCGCTTTGTCGGTTACAGGACAGATGAAGAAATACGCGACCTCTACTGCAATGCACGCGCGACGATCTTCCCGGGTGAGGAAGACTTCGGACTTGTGCCATTGGAATCACTCGCGTGCGGAACACCGGTGATCGCGTACCGGGGCGGCGGGGCTCTGGAAACGCTGACGGAGGAGACGGCAGAATTTTTTGATGCTCCCGAATCCGCTTCACTTATAGAAGCCATCGGACGCGCGGAACGACGGACATGGAACAGTGAGGCATGCCGTGAACGCGCGCGTGGTTTTTCGCAAAAGCAGTTCGAAAGCCGGATCCGGGCATCGCTGGAACAGCTCTCATCAAAGTCTGTATTTTGACTTTCCGCCCGCGGAAAGGGTCACTATGATCCCCGCATGAAGAGATCACTCCGGTCCGTCGTCCTGCTCGCGTCTCTGTTGATGCCTTTTGCGGTATCGGCTGCGTCGCTCACTCCGCAATACAATGCCGCAACCCACACCCTGCAGCGCCCAAGCCGCCGGACACTCCGCAATTCCGTCCAGGAAGGCCTTTCGCGGTTATCACGCCTGCCGAGCATCAACGAAGTGCCGCTCGACCGGACGTATGTGAGCAGCGATTACCACGTGAAAATCCAGTACCCGTCGTCCTGGGAACGCGAGGATCCGATGCAGAGCACTCCGCCACTCACGCTGGTGGTGATGTTTCTTTCGAGGAACGACCGTTCCGCCGCAGTGCGCCAGAACATCAATCTTGTCGTCGAGGATCTGCCGACCGAAATGACGCTCGCGGAATACACCAAGCTGGGCATCGAGATGGAACAAAAATTTTTCGGTCAGTTTGTCCTGAGGCAATCCAGCGATATCGTCCTCGCCGGCGGCGCCTACCGCGCGCACCGCATCATTTTCAGTGCCTCCCTCAATGGCGGTGACGTCATGACGTTCGAACAGATCTGGATGCTCAAAGGCCGGACCGCGCACGTCTGGACGTTTGCCGACAAAGCAGAGGTTTTTGAGGACCACGTCAGGACTTTTGAGAGGATGATGGACACGTTAACGGTGCAATAAAA
This sequence comes from uncultured Candidatus Peribacteria bacterium, assembly GCA_964349295.1. Taxonomy (GTDB): domain Bacteria; phylum Patescibacteriota; class Gracilibacteria; order Peribacterales; family Peribacteraceae; genus JABFSS01. Next base: position 3,853 of record CAYGGB010000051.1, read on the forward strand.
GGAAACAGGATTCAAAACGGCAGGATCAGGATGTCCTGCGACCTGTCTTTTGAAGCCTGCATCCTTTAAAACAACGTCACCTGCATCGTTTCAGGAATCGTGACCCCCAAGACCTCGTAGGTCTTCTTCGTCGCCATCCTGCCTTTCGACGTCCGCTGAAGAAGTCCCTGCTGCAACAGATACGGTTCATACACATCTTCGATTGTCTCCTCTTCCTCCGCGAGTACAGCAGCGATGGTCCCAAGACCCACTGGTCCTCCGCTGAACATGGTCACGATGGTATCGAGAATCGCCCGGTCGGTGGCATCGAGGCCGCGGTCATCGACGTCGAGCGCCAGGAGCGTTTTTTCCACGCATGCGCAGTCGATGGTCCCGGCGCCGTCCACATGGGCGTAATCACGGATTGCCCTGAGAAGCCGGTTGCTGATGCGCGGCGTCGCACGGCTGCTTTTGGCGATCCGGTGCGCGGCATCGGCATCGAGCCTGACCTGCAGAAGCTCCGCCGAGCGCTCCACAATCAGCTGCATCTCCGGGAGTTCATAGAACGACAGCTTGAACTGGTTGATGAACCGGTCGCGCAGCGGCGCACTCATCGCGCCCGCCTTGGTGGTGGCACCCACGAGTGTGAAGGGTTTGAGATTGATGCGCATCGACCGTGCCGTCGGGCCTTTGCCGATCACGAGATCCAGCGCGTAGTCCTCCATCGCGGAATAGAGCATTTCCTCAACGATGGGCCGGAGCCGGTGAATTTCATCGATAAAGAGCGTGTCGCCTTCCTGCAGGTTGCTCAGGATAGACGCGAGGTCGCCCGGCTTCTCCAGCGCGGGACCGGAGGTGACACGGATCTGCGCCCCCATTTCGCGCGCCAGAATATTGGCGAGTGTGGTCTTGCCCAGTCCCGGCGGCCCGTGCAGCAGCGTATGACCGAGAGGTTCCTTGCGCGACTTCGCAGCCTGGATGTGCATGAGCAGATGGCCTTTGATCTTCGACTGCCCGATGTACTCGGCAAGCGACTTCGGTCTGAGCGACTGTTCAAAAACGACCTGTTCCGCAGGAGCGGCCGGAGCGTGAATGACGGATGCAGCCGGGTCTTTGGTGCGCTTGAGGACCATGCGGAGGTGATTCTATCAGACTTCGGCCTCCTCGGCTTCCTCGTCATCTTCAGCTTCCCTATACTGATCCCATGACCGCCACCCGGAAGCTTCTCCTGACCCTCGGCCTCATCGTCATCCTTCTTTCACTCGGCGCCGCCGATGCGCTGCTCACGCGCGACACACTCCGAGTTCCCACCGATGGAGGGATCGCGAAGATGAAAGGAGCCGACATTCTTGCTGTTGCAGGCGCACAGGGATTCACGCCGGTCTATTCGACCGAAGATTTTCTGCTCGCAAAAATTCTCCCCGCTGAGGCGCAGGTGTCCTCACGCGTTCTTCTGCTCAACAACGACCGCGTAACCGCTCTCGCCTGGATCGAATCACCGGACGTTCAGACGATCTTCACCGCTCTCAGGCAGCGCCTGCGCCCGTCCTTCTCCCCCCAACTGCAGGATCTTATCGACGAAACCCAGTCCGAACCGGGCAAACCCCCGCGCGACATTCTCTCGTTCCGCGATCCCGCCATCCACAGCGACCGCCTGCTCTTTGCCCGCGTCCGGGACAGGCTGTTTGAGTTTCATGTGACGGACGGGAAAGAAGCGCAGGTGAATGGGTTGCTGGATGCGCTGACGAACTAAGGATTCCAGCGAATCAAGGATTCCAAAGAGTCCAAGGTTTCCGAGGACCAGTTGGCAAAGGAGTAGTAAAACAGGAAGGTTTTGCGATTCTAAAATTCCTTCTCGTCCTCGGACTCCTCGGAAACCTCGGACTCTTCGCGTCTACAGCTTAATAACTCCCATTGACCGCCCCCACAGCCACACCTACACTCTCCCGGCTATGGCAAAGGTCGTCAAGAAAGTCATCAAAGTGCAAGTCAAAGGCGGACAGGCGAACCCTGCGCCTCCTCTGGGACCAGCCCTTGGTCAGGCAGGCGTGGACATCAGCGGTTTCTGCACCAAGTTCAACGACCAGACCAAGAAGGAAAAGATGGGCCAGCTCCTGCCGGTCCAGATCACAGTGTACGAGGACCGCAGCTTCTCCTTTGTCGTAAAACAGCCGGCCGCGTCGACCCTCATCAAGCAGGCAGCAAAAATCGAATCGGGAAGCGGCGAACCCAACAAGAACAAGGTCGGCAAGATCACGAAGGCACAGTTGCGCCAGATCGCCGAGACGAAAATGCCGGACCTCAACTGCACCGACATCGAAGCAGCGGAGAAGATCATTGCGGGAAGCGCGAGGAGTATGGGGGTGACGATCGAGTGATTTGAATTTTAGGTTAAGTTTTGTTCATTGCCTTTTTGTCATGCCCGTATGGAGGCGGCAAAATCGAAAGTTCCAAAATTCAACCAAAGATCCAAACCGCAATCGCATTCAGCTCTTCTTCGACGTACCCTGACCTCCACGCACTTCCCTCATCGATCATGATCCTGACTTCCGTGAGCGTTTCGTCGCTCCTGACCTTCGTTCTCCTGCCTTTGGCGGTGTTGTTTGTGCTGTCCGTCGCGCTGATCCCCTGTCTGATCGCCCCCGGCGCGAAAGTGGGAAGCGCGATCAAGGCGCTCTATTGCTACGTCCTCCAGTGTGTCGGCATCGCGATGATGACGGCCGGTGCGCTGCCCGCGGTGTACGGCGTTCTCGAAAAATTCAGTACCGGCGTGGAACGGTTCAGTGCCGAGATGTATCTGTCGCTGCTGATTCTCTTTAGCTGCGGCGGGGTCACGTTCCTCTGGCACGAGCAGGTATCCGAGAAGATCGACGACGCGTCGCGCCGCGTCCCGGCTCTCCTCTTCTGGTACACCTTCAAGACCATCGGCTACGTGCTCTCGCTCGTCGGCTTCTTCTTCTTGGACATGTCTCCTCCTTGTCGGTTGTC
>CAYGGB010000052.1:0-3461 GCA_964349295.1 uncultured Candidatus Peribacteria bacterium
CGTCCACGCTCCGTGTGCGCAGGAGCCAAAGAACGGCGGTGCTCAGGTACAGCGGTTCATCCGGACGGAACGTTTCGTGATCATCGTCGAGAATGCCCCGGTATTTGGCATACGTGATCTCCTCTTCTCCGCGTGATCCGGCGGGAACATCTGTAAAGTACGGCTCACGATTTTCCTGTGTCGCTCTGCGAACGCTGTTCCAGAGCAGGAGGAATCCGTCGCGGCGGGTGATCGCAGGCGACTGTGCGGCAGCGATAGACGGCAGGATACACAACGCCAAAAACAGACTGAGAATCGTGCGAGCCATGATGCCAATAGCGTGCGTGATGAATGGCCAAATATCAAGCAGTCAGGCTGCGAAGTGGAAAGTGGAAAGAATGAAACCATTCTAGACTCCAAATTTTCCACTTTCCACTTTTCACTTTCCTTTTTCCACTTTTCAAATCGCCTCCCATCCCTTCTCCCGCACCACCTTCATCAACGTGCTCTTCACATCCTGCCGGTACCGCGCGAGCGACGCCGGACCCAGATAGCCTGCGCCTTTGTCCGTGACGCTGGCGATGATTCCCGATTCTTTCTGATACGCGATCAGCGCCTTCTCCGTCCTCTCCCCGAACGTCCCCGTGACGTCTTCGTTCTTCAGATACGATTTCGTCGCAAGAAATTTCTGCAGCGCGCGGACCGAATCACCCGTGGCTCCTTTGCCGAAATATCCGGAAATAATCAGTCCTTTTTTTGCAAGAAGGTCGTCTATTTTTTTGGCATCCAGAAGACGTTCTCCTCCAATATCCGCGTGTTTGAGACGCCAGAGGGCAATTATTCTCTGCCGTGTCTTGGGTCCAATTTTCCCGGCCCCGGCTGTCGTGTCGGATGCGATGATTCCCTCTTTTTTCTGGAACGCGAGAACGGCGGCCTTAAGTGTCGCATCATATTCTCCGTTCGTCCGGCCGTTGTAATATCCGAGAAACCGCAGCGTCCGCTGTGCTTCGGCGATGTGTGACTGCGAACTGTCCGCGTTGACGATTGCCGGCAGGGGTGTTTTTGCATCCAGACGTTTGTACGCGGCCTCCAGCCGCGCGGCACCGGATGCCGTCAGCTGATCGGCACTCGTTTCGAGCTGCATGTCTTTGTTGAAATTGTGCAGCGCCTTCTGCGTGACCGGTCCGAACAATCCCGTCACACGATCATTGAAATATCCGATGGCTTTCAGGCGCTCCTGCAGCAGCGAGACGGACGCGGTTTTCTGCCCGAGCTTCGCAGTGACATCAAGCAGTGTCGTCGCTGCCGACCGGTATGGTTCCAGTCGCTCGGATGGCGCGGGGAGAGCGGCGAGATCGACGGACTCCGCGGGTTTTTCCGCCTGCGGCGGATAGACGATCGCGTGCACATGGCGGACACCGAATGCCAGCGCACGGGCAAGACCCTCTTCGCCGCGACCCGCCCACACGTCAATCCGGTGCGCATTGCTCCATTCCTGGATGGCACCGCCGCGGTCGTGCACCGTGACGGTGCCGATGCCGGGGATCACGAGACGCGTGCCGAACGGATAACTGGGCGGCGCAGCGACCATGCCGGGATAGACCGCGGTACCGTCGGCGCCGTGATGGCCCTCACCGTTAAGGATCATGTCTTCCTCATAATTTCCTTTCACGTAGCAGCACTGATCCGGTTCGGGAGAATAATACGCGGTGATAATCAGATCCTGCTCGAAGGGCTGACCTTTTGCAAAAATCGCCTGCGTCGCCGCGACAGACGGTCCGGATCCAGTCGTCCTGCCGGACAACGGGATAAAAACCGTCAGGAGAAATACCGTCAGAAGAACCTCTTTTTTTGTGTGCATATTTCTCACCAGTATAGCAGAAAAACATCGTTTCTCCCCGCAGACAACAATGACATTACCCCTGATCGTGATGTTCCATGCTCAAATGTTTATTATTCTTTCCAAACCGAATTTTGGCTGATATATGCCATTATTCAACAAAGACCATATCCTCAAGCCGCATGCCGAATTTGCCCGGGAAATACGCCCCCGGTTCGATGGTCACGACTTCGTTTTTGAGAAGCTTCAGGTTTGTCGCCTTCATGCTTAGCGACGGGCCTTCGTGGATTTCGAGACCGACGCCGTGTCCGAGGGAATGCGTGAAATATTCCTCGATGCCCGCTTTCTTCAGCATCGCACGGACAACATCGTCCAGTTCATGTGTTGTGACACCGGTTTTGACCATCGCCATGGCGCGGTCTTTGGCGAGCGTCAGTGTTCTGTAGACATCCTGCTCCACCGGAGTGGGAGTGGTGGTAAAATACACCTCACTCATGTCTGCGCAGTAGCCGCGGTATTTGACGCCGACATCGATCTGCACGAGATGACCTTTCTGCAGCTTCCGGCTTGTCGGGCGGTGGTGCGGGCAGCTGGTGTGCGTTCCAAAACCGACGATGGGATCGAAACTGAGTCCGTCGGCACCGAGTTCAAGCGCCCAGATGAGAAGCTGGCGCGCGAGGTGTTCTTCGGTGATCTGCCGCTTCAGCATCGCGGGAACCCTGCGAAGAATTTCCTGCGTCATCCGGTGCGCCCTGCGCAGATTCTTCAGTTCTTCATCGTCTTTCTGGCGGCGGAACCACTGCATCACCCCGACGGTCGGAATGAATGTCGTTTTGGGAAACCGTTTGCGCCACCCGGATTTTCGCAGCACCGTGACATCTTCCGATTCAAATCCGCACTCCGCGACATCCTTCATGATGCCGGAAAGTTCAGAGATGTCTTTGACAGTGACGATGCCCAAAATCCGTTCGGCCATGTCGCGATACCGGGAATCCACGAAAAAAAACATCCGCCTCGGGAGCACCAGAATAACGCCGGCGGACACGGGAAGTCCCGTCAGATACTGAATGTTGACGAGGTTCGACACGAGAAATGCCGGAGTCGTTGCCTGCCGGAGAAGTTGACCTGGTGATGCAGGACGCATAACGCGAGGGTAGCGAAAGATAACGATCCGACCAAGAGGGAGCAAATGTCATCCTGAGCGGAGCGAAGGAGACATTTGCGAACGTGTCACGGTGGGCTTTGTCGTACTTCGCTCCGCTCAGTATGACAAAGCCTCGGTACTATCATCCGTCCTGCCCCTTCGCCCCTCGGCCCCCTTTTATGAGCTCTTCAACAAACACCTCTTTTCTGCTATAATAATCATGAAACCAACCCCACCACCGCACTATGCAGAATCTGCTCTTCTCGCTGTATTGGATCCTCTCAAAAGTATCACCGCGTGCCGCGGCACAGGTATTCAACGGGGGCTACGGTGATCCTGTCGAGAACGGGGTGACAGTGGTCGAATATTACGGTCTCCGGGGTCCGATCAACAGACCGCTCCGCGATGTGATTCTTGATCTTCTTCACAAAGCGCTCGGTTACCTGGCGCTCGCCGCCACGATCATGATCATCGCTGCGGGCATTTACCTGGTCATGA
>CAYGGB010000052.1:3471-6691 GCA_964349295.1 uncultured Candidatus Peribacteria bacterium
GTCATGAGCGGGGGCGAGGATGCCGCGAAAGACAAGGCAAAGAAAATGATCCTGTATGTGGCGATCGGACTTGTCATTATTTTGTTCTGCCGCGTTCTCGTCAGCTTTTTCCTCCGCGAATTGCCGTTATCCATCGGATGAAATCCCCTGCTTCTTTCCGCCGGCTGCTCCTTGTATGCGTGATGCTGGCATCCGCCGGATTCTTTTCGCAGACACTCGCACAGAATGGCGGGGAGGAAATGATCGCACGCAGTGCCCTGCAGCTCACCGCGGGAGAGGTTCTGGAAATCATGGGTGTCCATGCAGACGGCAATGCGCAGTACGACTGGATTCTCACGCAGAAAGGGACGTTCATGGAAGCGGGACGCGAGAGCATTTTCCGCACGCGCTTCACACAGGCCGGAACATACATGCTCGAAGGGCAGCGCACAGACGCCACGGGCATACGACGGCTGCATATTGATGTCGACGTCCTGCCGCGGACAGAAAGCGGTCCCGAACCCCGGGGTATCGGACTGAACATCGTCACCACAAATCCTCCGGGTGGAAAAAGCGGGGTGCAGATCTCTCACGAGCGTCCTCTCCTCGCCCTGATCCCGTCGCCCGCTCTCTTAGGGCCCATCAGTCTGGACCTTGATGTGCGGGTGGATGCAAACGGCGACGGCGATCCCGGCAACGACAATGACGGCGGCGACACGCTCTTTACGACCGAACACAACACGCTGTATCTCTGGTATTCGGATCAGGAGTCCGCGGGGCGCATGCACCTCACGACCATTGCGGAGGACGGCACTCCCGTTGAACAGGAGATCGCGGTCATTCTGGGTGCGGCACCGGTTCCGGCCGGCGACATCATCGCGGGCCCGGAACAGAACGGCACGCTCAATTTCCATTTCGATCTTGATTCATCCATCGAACCGTCCACCGTCGTGTATCAATGGGATTTCGGCGACGGCCGCGGCAGCCAGATCGATGAACCCTCACACACGTACGGAGTCAACGGCCAGTACGTCGTGCGCGTCAACGTGCGGGAACTGGCAACCGGACGGATCGTCGCACAGGGAGAAACCGGATTCAGCGTGAACAACATTCTGGAGATCACCGCAGCCGCGTCATCCGTTTCATCGGCATCTGGAAGCGCACAGGGGGGACAGGATGCAGGCTCTCTCTCCGGAACACTGGTCAAAATTCTCCTCGCCCTACTTGTGGCGATTGTCCTTGGCGCGCTCGGTGTATGGGCAGCCATGAAATTCCTTCACCGTGAGGGAAAATTGCAGAAGGCTCTGGAACAGGTCGAAGGGAAATTGACGAAAAAAGACACAGCAACTCCCGCCGCAGGTGACATCGCGCCCGCAACCATGAAACTGAAGCGGCCCGACACGCCACAGGAGGAGCTGGCTGGAAAAGTGTCGGTTGTGGAAACCGTGCCCGAGAAAGGACCGATGAAACGTCCTCCGGCACCTCCGATCGCGGTGGAAGCAGCCGCACCCTCATGGCTGCAGAAAGGCTTGGAATCGACAAAAGAAGGATCGACGCCCGATGCGGGAACTCCTCCGTCTCCCGCGACAATCGCTGACACTTCCGCGCCGCAGGTTCCGAAAGCGGAGAATTCACCAGCCCAGACTCCGCCTCCCGCAACGCCGTCATGGCTGCAGGAGACGCCCGCGGCTCTGGCGCCGGTCGCTCCCCAAACCTCCGCGCCTGTCGCTCCTTCGGCTGCACCCGCCATCACCGCATCCTCACAGACACCGGCTCTGACGGAAGATGATCTGTTGCCACCGTGGCTGAAGGAAGAAAACGACAATACAAAGGACGCACAGAGAACGAACGACACAGTTCAGCAGAATGTGACAGTGACTCCTCCAGACCCAACTCCACCCACGCCTGCGCCAATGGCTCCTGTAGAAACTGTTGCTGCGCCGGTCACCGCAGTTGAACCTGCTCCGGCTCCCGCACCCGCTCCCGTGACACTGCCGGTGATGGAAACTCCGGCTGCAACCACACCAGCTGCTCCGCAAACATTCGCAAAATCTCCAGCCGCTCCTCCGGTTCCCGCAGCTCCAGTCATTGCAAAGAATCCGGCACCTGTTCCATCGGTGCCCGCACAGGAAATTTCTGCACCGACTCCAGCACCCGTGACTCCTCCGGCGCCGGCTGCTGAACCGATGCCCATCCAGCCCGTCGCTCCATCCCCTGCTATCCCGCCTGCGCCTGCACAAAAGCAGACACAGGAAAAAATTCCGGCAACACCCCCTGCTCCGGCACCCTCCAATGCGGCCGATGAATCCGCTGCGGAGCGTGAACGCGAGCGCAAGCGCAGGAAGCGCCAGCGGTACAGGGAAAATCTGAAGAAGAGGAATCAGGATGGGGCGATGCCGGGACCGGGCTCGGGAACGGAAAAGGAAAGAGTAATGTCACAGCCTGTATCGCCTGTCGATGTTACGGAAAGTCCGATAAAACCCATTGCCACTCCGTCAGTCCAACAGACACCGAAGATTGTGGCGCCGTCCACACCCGCGCCCGCCACCAAGACTCTTCCCCAGATTCCGAAACCCGCACAGCCCCCAAAAATTCCGGCAGTCCCCTCCCTTGCAACGCCTGCAAAGCCGACCGTCGCGTCAGAGCAGAAGAAACCGGTGTCGATGGTCCAGCCGGAACAGAAAAAACAGACTCCAATCGCACCGCAAAAATCGGTCCAGAAAAATCACAACCGCGCTCCGTCACCAAAGCCAGCCGTACAACATCCTGCGCCGGTCAAACCCGCACCCGTCCCTCATTCCCAGAAACCGGCAGAGAAGAATATTCCAAAAGCGGTCACTCCCGCATCACCTCCCGCACAAAACAGCGATGACAAAGTGGCGTTTGTGATCAAGGCGGAAGGAATTGCAAAGCAGAAACCCAAAACACAGCCTCCGCAGAAAAAGAATGATGCACAGGCCACGTGACGATCCGTTTACAGTCTTGTCATCTGAGCCCTCACCTCTTCCGCTGTCAGGTCTTGCGACGTGGCAGGATCATCGCCGACGCGCTCCCAGTTAGCTCCTGATGTCTCCTCGCTGACTGCAGGATTCCAGGCCTTCGATTCATTTGGCGCTTTGGGAGTTTCACCTGTGCCGATTCCCGTGAGAACTGCAAAATATTTTTTCTTTCGGCCGACTATTTCCACTCTGAGCATGTACAGGAAAGGAACCTCGCGACCCTGCGACGCACCGGGTAATTC
>CAYGGB010000053.1:0-6520 GCA_964349295.1 uncultured Candidatus Peribacteria bacterium
TGGTGAAGAAGAGCATGTCGTCGTGGTTCATCACGTGGAGCATCGAAAGCACTTCATCATCATCTTTCGTCGTCATGCCGATGATGCCCTTGCCGCCGCGGTGCTGTGCGCGGAACTGGATCGGGCTAAGGCGTTTTACGTAGCCGCCGCGCGTGAGCGTGACCATCATCGGAGCGTTCGGGATCGTGTCCTTGGCGCTGAATTCGCCCACCGCGTGTTTGACCACTGCCGTACGGCGTCCGTCGCCGAAGGCCGCGCGGATCCCGGTGAGCTCTCCTTTGATGACGGCATCCATTTTCTTCTGACTCGCGAGCAGCGCCTCGCACTCGGCGATAAAGTCGAGCTTCTCTTTGAGTTCGTCTTCGATCTTTTTGCGTTCGAGACCGGCGAGTGTCTGCAGACGCATCTGGAGAATCGCATCGGCCTGAATCTCGGTGAATTTGAATTTGTCGATCAGGTTTACTTTGGCGATTTCCTTCGTCTCACTTTTCCTGATCGTCGCAATGACGGCATCGATATGATCGAGCGCTTTCTTGAGACCTTCGAGGATGTGTGCGCGCTCTTTGGCTCTGTCCCGGTCAAAAATGATGCGGCGGCGCACCACCACGCGGCGGTGCCCGACGAAAATCTGGAGCAGTTCCTGCACGTTCATCAGGCGCGGCTGCAGACCGTCGGCCAGCGCGATCATGTTGTAACCGAAACTCGTCTGGAGATCGGTGTGCTTAAAGAGCTGGTTGAGGATTTTCTGCGGATACGCGTCCTTTTTGAGCTCAATGATAATGCGGATGCCGTCGCGGTCCGATTCGTCGCGGATGTCGCTGATGCCCTGGATGATCTTGTCGGTCACGAGCGTCGCCATTTTCTCGATCATCGTGCTCTTGTTGACCTGGTACGGGATTTCGCTGATGCGGATGTGGTAGCGGCCCTCTTTGACCTCTTCGATCTCGGCTTTGCCGCGGATGATCACCGAACCGCGCCCGGTGAGGTACGCCTGGCGGATCGCTTCCTTGTTATAGACGATGCCGGCGGTCGGGAAGTCCGGACCCTGAATGAACTGCAGAAGATCCTCGACGGTCGCGCTTTCGTTGTCGATCAGATGCAGCGTGGCGTCGATAATCTCTTCCAGGTTGTGCGGCGGGATGTTGGTCGCCATACCCACGGCGATACCAACCGTGCCATTGAGCAGCAGGTTGGGGATGCGGGAGGGCAGAACGGTCGGTTCTTTGCGGAATTCGTCATAGTTCGGCGCGAAGTCGACGGTGTCTTTCTCGATATCGGCAAGCACGTGCTCCGTCACCTTATCCATGCGCGCCTCGGTGTAACGCATGGCGGCCGCTGAATCGCCGTCAATCGAACCAAAGTTTCCCTGGCCGTCGACGAGCGTGTAGCGCATCGAGAATTCCTGAGCCATACGGACCATCGCTTCGTAGATCGGGGCATCACCGTGCGGGTGGTATTTTCCCATCACGTCTCCGACCACGGCTGCGGATTTCTTGTACTTTGAACCAGATCGGAGTCCGAGCTCATGCATCGCGAAGAGGATGCGGCGGTGAACGGGCTTGAGACCGTCACGTGCATCCGGCAGCGCGCGGGCAACGATCACACTCATCGCGTAGCTCAGGTAACTCTCCTCCATTTCGGCAACAATCGGCCTCGGCATGATCTTGCCGAGTGTACCAAGCGACTCCCCTCCTCCTTCCAAAGGAGGCTGGATGTTCGGATCGGGTGTTGTGTCGTCCTTCTTTGCAGACATGGGAAATCGGAATCAGTAGGCGGGAGAGATGATAGCGAAAACGGGACGGGAGGAAAGAGCATCCCTACTTTCCATGTCTTTTATTGCTCCTGCGTATCGATCGTCAATTCATCCGGCGACAAAACAGCATCCGACACCTCAAGCATGGTAGTACCTGCCTTCTTCGCCATTTGTTGCAATATCCTATATCGCACTTCCCGCTGAACATCACTCCCCGATTGCAGATGTTTTAAAAACTCCGCTATATGCACACTGGTTTCACCAATACTTTCAGCCATGATTCAAGCGTACACTGCTACACAGAAAAGTATAGTTTTGTTGACAATGCTCTCCATCATCTCCACCCCTATCGGCAATTTAGGAGATATTACTCTCCGCGCGATTGAAACCCTGCAGAAATGCGACGCAATAGTCTGTGAGGACACACGCGTGACGGGGAGTCTTTTGATGCATCTCAAGCTCGAGAAGAAAGAGCTGATCAGTTTTCACGGGAACACCGATCCGGGCAAGGCGGACGTGATCATCAATCATCTGCAGAGAGGACGACACCTCGCGATTGTCAGTGACGCCGGAACGCCGGGCATCAGTGATCCCGGATATGCAGTGATCTCCCGCGCCGTCGCCGCCGAAATTCCGGTCGAAGTGATTCCGGGAGCGTCAGCATTTTTGGCTGCGTTGAGCGGATCGGGACTGCCGATCAACCAGTTCGTCTACCTCGGATTCCTGCCATTGAAAAAAGGACGGAAGACGCTGATCGAATCATTCAAAAATGAAGAGCGGACGATCGTGTTCTACGAATCCGTGCACCGGATTGAGCGCACGTTGAGTGAAATTGCAGAAGCATTGAAGGAGCAACCGGACCGGCCGGTGGTCATTGCGCGGGAATTGACGAAGATGCATGAGGAATTTGTGCGGACGACAATAAAAGATCTGTCCGCCACGGCATCGACAGTGATGAAGAAGGGGGAATTTGTGGTGGTGATTGGTGCGGCGTAATGGCCCTCTTCCCTAACCCTTCTCCCAGCGGGGAGAAGGGAATGTATGTTGTTTTGTTTTTGTTTGTGGATGTTTATTGGTTCGCCAAATTTTAAAAGTGCCGTCCCCCCTCCCCCTCCGGGGGAGGGGCCGGGGGAGAGGGCCACCCCGATTACGGCAACACCGTCACCGGATCAATGTGCTCCCCCCGCACAATCATCTCGAAATGCAGATGCGCCCCCGTTGTCATCCGTCCCGCACCTTCCGTTCCGGGCGTTCCGCCGCTTGATCCGATCACCTGACCGGCGCTGACGGTATCGCCGGCGTGGACCGTGACGTCGGAGAGGTGTCCGTAGACTGTCGCGTAACCACCTCGGTGGCCGATCACCACGTACGTGTAGCCTTTCGCACCACCCAGACGGACTGCGAAGACGATACCATCGCTGGCCGCAGCCACCGGCGTTCCGAATCCGGTGACAATATCGATGCCTTCGTGCGGCATGCCGAAGAATTTCTGATAGTGCGCGTTATGGAATCCGGCGGAGACAGGACCCGTCAGGGGCCAGAGGAACTGGCCGCGGCCGACGTTCCTGTTCTGGCGGAATCGTTCGGGACGGTCTTCCATCAGACCCTTCTGCACGAGTTCGCGTTCTGCCTTGGAGCGGAGCCGGCCGTCGATGCGGTCGAGCTCGCTCTGCAGACTGAGGATATCGGCCTGGACCTGCGCCGTGTCGCGCGTGAGCTGTTCGAGCTGCTCTGCACTGGCACGGATATTCCGCTCCGCAGCATCGAGCGTATGCAGTGTGTCGTTGTATTCCGATCGTAACTCCATATGCCGATCACGCAATTTGACGAGTTCTTTGCCCATCGGTCCGGCGGCCGAGCGAAGCTGATCGCGCTCCATCGCATCCGATTCCCAGGAGATGAGAAGACGGGCCAGGATCTGCTCCCGTGCATGCTCAAGCGCCGCATCGCGGAGATCGGCATCCGTGGAATCGCCGAGAGATGTTCCCAGAAGACGCCGCAGAATCTCTCCACCCGCTGCCGGACCGGACATGACGTCCAGCTGACGCATGTGGGCGTCGCGGAGGAATTCCCCGAAATTCTCCTGTTCGCGGTCAAAATTCCTCACCGTCAGTTCACGGCTGAGCAGGAGTGCATCACGCCGGTTGCCGATGTTTTTTATCGACCCGAGAAGTGTGCCGATCTGCAGCCGTATCACCCGCTTTTCCCGTCCCAATTCCTGAAGCTGTTTCTTCGCTTCCACATATATTTTCTCATTTTCATCCTGAAGCGATTGCCACGTCGCGTTCTGTCGGGCCCCGTCCTTGGCGAGTGCCAGCGCGGTATCCAGACGGACTTCGGTTGTCGCGACAATAATATCGCTCAGAAGAAACGCGCCGGTGCCGAGCGACACAACCGGAATCAGCAGGGCCGTGAGGAGGTGGATACGCTGGAGGTGCTTCATATGTATCAGGCACGGATCATCGCCGTGTAATCCGGCGTGTGAATTCCTTTCACGAGACTTTCGATCTGCGTTCTCGCCGCATCGACATCGGTGACACGCGAAGGATCGATCCGCCCAAGTGCGGCGAGAGCGGCCTCGGCGGACGCAAGCGCCTTTTGCCCTTCCTGCGTTATGAGCTGATCCTGACGGCGTCCGGACAGCCCCCGAAGCAGGCGTTGACCGAAACTCCGCGCTGCCTGTTCCCGCTGTGCGCCGCGGACGAAGTCACCGTACTGCTGCACTTTTTCCCGCGCATAGCGCATCGCGTCTCCGTGGGTGTTGCCGAGTGATACACGGACGATTTCTGCTGCGGACGGGGTGGAAGGCTCGACGGGTTCCACACCATGCGGAGTGGATCCGGGAATATCGTTCGGCTGAGGAATAATCGGGAGACCGGACATATATGGCACGTTTGGCTGAGGGATCATCGGCGTGCCAGACAGATATGGAACATTCGGCTGAGAAATAGTCCGAGGTTCCCCAGGGACCTGCATTTGCTGCATCACCCGGGGCCTTGGCGTTTGGGTTGCAGGAGGAATTGCCGCAGGAACGGCCTGACGTTCACGCAGATATTTCGTAAGATTTTCAACCGTATCGATCTGCACGGCGGGAGCATCCGCCCGTTCCGGCAAACTTTGCACCTCAAGGGGAAACCGGGGGCTGACATCAGAAGAACGGACAGCAGACATATCGATCGTGATAGCAAACGTTCCCGCACTGTTCACCATCCGGATAATCTTCGGCTGCTGGAAAGCGGGATTCTGAAATCCAAGATTCTGTAACCGGTCACGTGTACCCATGCCGAAGCTTTCATTGATCATCTTCCAGCCTCGCCCAGCTTCCTCCTGCATTTCCTGGATCAAAGAACCCGCAACGTCCTTCAATCCGGTTTCGGTCTCCTCAATGTGACGCTTCGCCATCTCATTTGTCGAAGGACGCTGACGCAACTGGTCCGGCGTCGGCGCGACATTTTCACGACGATCGTTTTGCGGCTGATTGAGTGTCATATGGGTGTTTGTGAAATCTGTTTATTGTAGCAGAAATCAGCAGTTTCCGGAACACCAATGCGCGACGATTTTGTATTCCCGCCGCACGTGTTCTACACTCACTTCCTATGCTCGCTCACCTCCGAGGCACCGTGCATAAAATGGATCCCGGGGATGTGACGGTGGACGTGGCAGGCGTGGGCTACAGAGTGCAGGTTCCCCTCGACGTGTGGGACGAATTGCAGGAGGCCCAGCCACGGATGCTCTGGATTTCGACGTACGTGCGCGAGGACCGGTTTGACCTGTTCGGTTTCGCCGACCGTGATGGTCAGATTCTCTTTGAAGAACTGATCAAACTCTCCGGCATCGGCCCCAAACTCGGCCTCGAACTCTGCGCCGTCCCGCGCGTGATGATCAAACAGGCGATGGACGAACAGAACGTCGCGCTGCTCACATCGATCAAAGGCGTCGGCAAGAAAACGGCGGAAAAACTGCTACTGGAATTGCGCTCGCTCGAGGAACGAAAACCACAGATCTTTATGATCAAAGGCATGAGCGCTGCCCGCGGACAATTCGATCAGGACGCCATCTCCGCCCTCACGGCTCTCGGTTACGATTCCGCGACTGTCATTCAAGCCCTGAAAGATCTGTCGCCGGACGTGAAGACGACGGAGGATCGTGTCGCCGCAGCGTTGCGTTCGTTATAAATTTGCGGCCAGAAAGGCCGCGCTGGAATTTTTGTTCCTAACCCTAATCCCAACCCCAACCCTAGACCATGTTATCTCTCGACATCTCCTCCGTCCTCGCCAAAGCCATCACCCCGTCGATGGGCATTCCCGATGCCGAAATGTCGGGGCTGCGGACGGGAATGAAGAAGCATATCGAGGACTGGCTCAAGGAGCGCAGCCGCGGAGACCACGGATGGTCTATGGGCCCGTACGACAAGAAAATGGTGCAGCGCGTGAAGGAGATGGCGATTTCTGTAAAGGGCCGCGGTATCAAAACGGTCGTCTGGGTGGGCATCGGCGGATCGGCACTGGGACCGCGGGTGATGCAGGAAGTGTTTGAAGGACCGGAGACGATGGAATTCATCATCGCCGACACCATTGATCCGTCGGCACTGCTGCAGATCCTCTCGCTGATCGACTGGAAAACGACACTGCTCGTCATCGCCAGCAAATCGGGCGACACGCTCGAACCGATGAGCGTGTTTTTTCTGCTGTGGGAACACCTCAGCTCCCAGCGGAGACTGCGGCCCCAGGATCATGTCGTCGCCGTCACCGATCCGGAGAAAGGGAC
>CAYGGB010000054.1:0-6406 GCA_964349295.1 uncultured Candidatus Peribacteria bacterium
AATACACGATGGGAGACGGCCGGACAGTCTCAGTGACGTTTGAAGATCAGCAAGACAAAACCCGTATCGTTGAAACCTTTGTCGCCGAAACGGAGAATTCACCGGAGATGCAGAAGGCAGGATGGCAGTCGATTCTCGATAATTTCAAGAAGTATATGGAAGCGAATCGGTGACCGCCCGATGCAATCGGGTATCGGGAGATTTCTGCTAGAATCAATCCCATGAAAATAAAGATTTTTTCCCTGTTGGCTGCCATCCTTGTAAGTGGCTGCCTGCATGCGACGGAAACAACACGAACGCATATCACTGTCGTGGATTACGTGACAAAAAAGCCCATCCCGGACGTCACGATCGATATGTTGGAAGCCGATTACACGTGTGCGCCGGATTTGGCCGGACCCGTGTGCATTGCCAGCAACAAGACCGATCAGATCAAAAAAACGGACGCCAACGGGGAAGTATGGTTTACGACAGGCAAAGGGGGCGAATTACAGCCCTTCCGGGCCAAAGGCTATTGGGGAACGTATCCCCTGGGGGCCAGCGCAAGATTACAAGCGAAGGGCATCTACGGGGAATTGCTCGTCCATCAAAACTATCGTGAAAATCCTGCTGATACTGACACCACATATTTCCTCGTGCCGGAGAGCCTGATGATGAGCGCAGATTGATCTCACGTACCCTCCGCCGCCATCGCGCACCGCACCAGACGCAGCGTCGTGAACGGAATCGCGCCATCGAGTGCATCAGATACCGGTTTTAATCGCTCCATTCCCAGCTCCTCAAACAGTTCCCGTATCCGCCGCGCCTCCGGAATATCGGCAATCAGATAGTGGAGCGACAACGCAGTCCCCTCTTCGAGCAGCCGTTCGATATACAGGATGACCCGCTCAGTTTTCACGCTCGCTGCAGCGACGATTGTTTCCAGCGGCGACTGCTTTTCGAGGTGCTCACGGATGAGCGTTGCGCGATCTTCTTTGGTTCCTTTGGCGGTCCCGCGGGACTTCGCGGACTTTTCAGACTGGAATGAAAGGATTTTCGCTTCAAACAGCGGACGCGGAACGTACGTCGCCGATTCGACGGACAATGAATCATAGAGAGCCGTGACGAGTGGTTCCGCGCGGATGCCGCCGGGACTCCAGCGTTCGATCGAGAGACCTTCGGCAGAACGGACACGGCTCAGAGCGACATACGCCTGGCCCGGTTCCCAGAGGGAGGAGAGATCGACGGTCATCCGATCCAGTGACGCGCCCTGTGCCTTATGAATCGTTGTCGCCCACGCGAGCGTGATGGGGAAATTATGTGCGGTGAGCAGTTCGTGCCCGTCGCCATCCAGATAGGAGAATTGTTCGATACCGACATCGATTGTTTCACCCGTGAAGAGTGCGATCGTGAGGGATTCGTCACTAATGTCGCGGATATGACCGAGACTGCCGTTCACGTACAGTCGTTCAGGTGAAAAATCATTCTTCCGCATCATGACGAGCGCGCCTTTTTTTACATGCAGTATTTCGGGAACAGGGATCGCGCGCTTGGCGGTATCCAGATACCGGTCGTCGCCCGTGTACTGTGTCGGGAACGAATGCGATTGGCCTGGCAGCGATTCCAGCCTCCGGAGATTGTAGGTCTCTGCAGTGGCACGATGAGGATAGAGACGCGTTCCTTCGCTAATCTGGGATGACGGTACCATGCGGCTGTTGAGAAAGTCCCGGACCTGATCGTTGACGATCCCGCCACGCACAAAGTTCAGGATATTCAGAAAATCCGTATCTTTCGTACGCATCACCGTCGAGAGCAGTGCAGGATGAAATGCACTGTCGTTCCAGACGGAATGCCGGAACGCCCAGTCCTTTTCCTGGCCGCCCATCGTGACCGGCGGCAGCTGCGCAAAGTCGCCGACCGCGATGATCCGCAGGCCTCCCCATGGCTCGTGCGAGCCGCGCACGCGTGCCGCAATCATTTCGGCGCAGGCAAGCGTTGCACCGGAGAGCATCGAGATTTCGTCGATGATCACACACGATGCGGCGTTCAGGCGATGATGCAGTTTGCGGTTGCGCATCGCACGCGCAAGAGCAGCTTCCGGTCCCCCTTCCATGATTCCCAGCCCGAAAAAACTGTGGAACGTCCGTCCGCCGATGATCACCGCCGCGGCACCGGTACTCGCGACCACCGGAAACATCATGGACGACTTTCCCTTGAGATACTGATCAAGCAGGAAACTTTTCCCCGTCCCTGCCGCACCGGTGAGAAAAATATTTCCCTCGCGCTCGAGTTTCTCCAAAGCCGCCTGCTGGCAGGAGGTCAGCTGGACCGAAACGGATGGAGGAGCGAGCGTCGGCATGGGAGGCGGAAAGTGTACAGCACGTCCCGGTCATGTCGCTGTCAGAACCCTGACAATTTATTCACTCAATCCCGGAATATTTTTCATGGAGTACCAGATGTCACGGATTTTGTCGTCAACGACGTCTGCGGACTCGCCACAGCGTAAAAGTGCTGCGCGACATTTTCGTGCAAGAAAAGACAATTCACTGTCAGGGCTTTCCGCCTTTATTGCCGCTTCCAGTCCTTTCCAAGCTGGATTTTTTGCCCCTTCAAATCTCTCTTGAGAACCAAAGAAAACGCCTCTTGATACAGGCTTTCGGCTGATGAATGCTCAGTAGACATATTTTTATTTTAGGAATAAATCATAAATTGTCAATTTTTCCTGCTGCCCGAAGTAGATCTCTTACTTCAAATGCCATGCTGCAAATACCTTGTCCTGCCTGTATTTGCTGGAGCCGCGATTCGAGTTCTGCTTCTTGCCTCTCAAGATCGCTGACATCGGTCCCTTCCTCTTTATACTGAAGTGACAATCGAAGATCATACAGCTCCTTTTCGAGTTGGTGAATCTCCGGACCATGCACTTCCGCTTCCTCGATGTCCTGAAGGAGCATGAGGATTGCAGGGTCTTCGCCTGGTAATTGAAAATGCCCGTCGCGTACTTTCGCATAGGCTTCATTGATCAGGTTGCTGGCCTCGGCTCTGCTATTGATGGTCATAAAATTTGAGAGAAATACCGGGTAAGATTGCCTATTTTTGGAAGAGTCCCTTCAATTTCTCCCAAAAACTTTTTTGCCCGGGAAACATGCGGGTATTATTGACTGCCCAACCTCTTTGCAATTCTTCTCGTTCTCTTTGAGCGCTCTGCTGGTTTTCGGGAGTCAGAGGAATGATCTGGGTGTGACGACTATCACCTGCAATCCGGTTTGCCTCTTCCTCTGTATCAACAATAAAACTGGTTACGCCTCCATCCTGATTTGGAACCATTACTTTCCATTGGCCTTTCCAATTCTCGGCAGAAGTCTGGTGTTGTTCTTCTGGCATGTCTTTATGGGGGGATTTAAACACACTATAAGCTTTTATTAAAACTTGTCAAGCGGATCGGGAATTCAAGGCGCAGACCCAAACCGCACCAGCTGTAGGGGCGCAGCATACAACGCCCCTACGGTGTCATTTCACTGTCACCCCAAACCTCACCAAATGCACAACCCCACCCGCCATAAACTGCCCAAAAATCGTGTACTTGCCCGTCCCCGGAAACGTCACATACGCATCAAGATCCGGACCAAAGCGCACCGGCAACTGGGTATGAATATGAATCGCTTTGGGATTGCGGGGATTGAATATCCGGTCGAACAGCGCCTGCGGAAGTTCGCCGTGCGTGTGGATGAACGCGCGCAGATCGTTTTTGACGATCGAGAGATGCATGGGCGCGGCAAGGTACGGCTGAAGATCCGTGACGGGAACGCCGTCTTTGGAAACAATGAAGGAGAATTTCTGCGGAGAACCGGATGTGATCTTCGCAGGAGCATTCAGCGCAACGGTATATCCGTCGACGGTCTGGACAGAAGAATCATCCGGAGCCCCCGGTTTCATCGCATCCGCTCCGCCCACGGTTACATAGAATTCCTGCGAGAACGATTTGACTCTCACAGTCCAGTCAACAGCAACCAGATAACGACCCGCTTTGGGGAAGACCGCCTGCACGGGGAACGTCGACGTGTTGAGCATCTTCTGCGTGACCGGACCGTTGTTTTCCGCATGCACATGCGAGAATGTCTCCAGATCCTGTCCGATAATCACCGTGTGCAAAATACGATCATGTTCGATGCGAAGATCCGTGAGCGGCTGATCAAGTTCATTCGTCAGCCGGAATGTGAACGTGACGGTCTGACCGGCAACGGGACGTGCAGGCGCAAGGTCCATCGATGCTTTGGAATGCGCCGGCTTCAGGAACTGAGCAAACTCTCGCGCGTCGGCAAAGTGAAACTGCCCGCGGCCAGCTCCCACCATGCAGCCGAGCACCGGAACCGGCGAGATCACTCTCCCGCTCTCCATCGGGACATTTTCGTGCCAGAACCCGCCAACCTGCACGCATGCGCGCTGGAACGCGCCCTGTCCGTGGACTGTGAGATGATAGGCAAGGAACACCAGCAGCAGGACATCGACAAAGACCACTCCCCACCATTGCGTCGCCGCCATTCCTGCAGATTCGATTTTTTTCACGGAGCACGAAATGCAGAGCGCCCGCATTTTTGCCGCCAGCCGCCACAGCCAGAAGGACGCCAGTATGATTGCGAGTGCGATCAACACACACAGAAGTTCGAATCCTCCGAATGTGCGGGAATCGTCATAACGGTGCGAAGTAAACAGATCATCGGGATACCGGATATCAAACGCCGCAACTGCATCATACGAACCATCCCGAGGAGCCGTGACGCCGATGACCCAGTCGCCGGGAAGTGAAAGATCGGCTTTGGGAAAAGCAAAACCCCCACCGAAGCGTTTCTCGACGGGCACGACAATCGGCCCGATCCCTCTCTCCGCATTCTCCAGCGTGACCGTCGCGCTTGCCGCCGACGGATCATCGACAGTGATCAGAAAAAATTCATCGTCATACGGATGCTCACCGAACGTGACAATCGCATCCCGGCTCTGGGAGGATTGCTGATAGAGAGCGCGATGACTGAGCGGCGGCGTCGTGATGATCAGAAGACTTGAGAGGAAGAGCACCATCAGGCCGGTGAGGGATTCGGTCAGAAGGACGGCACCCGAATAGCGCAGACGTTCCATGCGGATGTGTTTTCCTTTGCAGTACTCCACAGAAGCGCTGTCGACACCATGCTGCTGGTACAATCGGATCAGCAGAAGCAGCAGTGCAAAAACGCCCAAAGACACAAATGTCACTCCCCAGTGCGTCGACAGGATATTTGCGGGACTCTTGAGATGCAGCCACGCGATGTACGCGCCCGTGACGCCACCGACGCAGAATCCGGCAGCGACAATCCGCGACAACATGGTGAATGCGATGCCGAGGGACCGCGCATCGCGGCGGCGATCGATCAGGGGAAACTGCAGCACGGTGAACGCCGCGACCGTTCCGATCCACGCGTCTTTGGCGACAAGATGAAGCGCGTTGATTATGATGGAGAATCCGGGCAGGAATGATGACGCAGCGGCATGGCTGACACGCGCGCGCAGCAGTGCCGAGAGCAGCAGAAGTGCTAGAAGGATGAGACCAGATGAGGATATTTTTTCGGCTTTCAGGAAACGTTTTCTCTGAACAAAAAATGCGAACAAGAAAATCATGCCGAGAATCATCCGGTACACGGTATAGCGACCGGTGACGGTCCCTAGGAATGTCTCCAGATTTTCGGTGAACCCAAGATCATTTGTCAGCGACATTCCCTGAGTGCGATACACCAGGAACAAAAAACCGCCGAGAAGAATCAGAGCAGCTCCCGTTGTCACGAATACTGTCAGACGCCGTGCGTACGCGGATTCCTGATGCTTCTCCCGGAGCCTGCGCCAGATACCAGCGTTGGCAATCAGCGCACCCAGCAGCAATGCCTGTCCAAGCAATTCAAGAAAAATAGTGAATGCCTCAGGAATGTCCGTTCTGTGAATCACTTCCACCTGACTCCCCGTATCACGCACGTTGCTGCTTTCGGCGCCGACGGAATAGAGAAATGCTCCTTTGGTGTAGTGACCGTCGTCGGCCGAGACCACCTGCCACGAGACGACACGCGTGCCAGAACTACCAGAGAGAACGGTGACGGACAGCGCGCGCGGATCGGCGGGATCCACCACGGCAACATCCTGATCGATCCGCGAACCGTCGGGACCGTACACGACAATGTCACTCGCTCCAGACTCCACTCGTTCACTGAAAATAATCTTCACATGATCCGGAGAAGAGGTGAGCACTGCGGACGCTGCTGGTTCATACGTGACCGGTGTCGCATGCGCAAAGGCCCCCTGCGGGACCAGCAGGATCGCAAAGGCCGCTGAGAGGAAAACATGTTTCACGGCCTCCAGCGGCGAAAAAGTGAGATCACTCCGGCTCCGAGCGGAATCAGAACAATGATAC
>CAYGGB010000055.1:0-6395 GCA_964349295.1 uncultured Candidatus Peribacteria bacterium
GTCATCACCGCAGGAAATATCCTGACAGGTGTTGAGACAATCGTCTTCGTTGCTGAGGTTCCCGTCATCGCAGACTTCACCGGCGACAGTGTCGACAATGATGTCTCCGCAGCGCTGCGCGGTGCAGTCCATGCGGCATATGGCATCGGGAGTGTCCGAGTTGCCGATTCCCTCATCGCATGTCTCACCCGGATCAACCGTGGCATTACCACAGACTTCCGTCTGGCAGGTTGCGCTGCAGCCGTCGCCGCCAACGGGAACAGCATCATTGTCGCACTGCTCACCGCTTTCGACAGTCAGGTTTCCGCAGACGGACTTCGTATTGGAGAAGACGCATTCAATCGCCTCGCCTGGGTTGCCGTCGAGGCTCACCGCCATGCTGCCCGCAGAGGCAGAAGAGTTCGCAGACGACGCATTGCCGGTACAGACCGGTGCATCGGGGTTCCAGCCCGTGAGCGCAAGTTCGGTGAGCTGGATGGCAATCGGATCGATTGTCGGCGCACCGAGCGACGATGAACTGTGGTTGACGCTGTATCCGGCATAGACATCAAAGAACGATGCGACAACGGCAACACCTGCGCTCGACGTTGTGCGCGAGGCCGTGCTGCTGCTGCTTCCGGCCTGGCCGGTAAAGCTGAACGGTCCGCCGACATCGTTGGTCGTCACTTTGCCGAGCGAAACCGTCGTGTTCTTGAGGTTGTAGAAGTAACAGTTGATCGTGTCTCCTGCACCGACCGTCGGACTGAGCGTCCTGCCGGAGAGAAGAGTGCCGTCATCGCAGAAACCGTCGATCAGTTTCCAGTTCGTCTGATCGGCAGCCTCGATGAATTCGTAGTTCCCCGGCACCACTGTCTGCTGTGCGCTTTCGTTGTCGGACAACGTAAAGGACGCAAGAGTCGTCAGGCCAGATCCCTCGCCGCTGAAATCAAAGTTTGCGGCACCTTCGCCGGTTTCATTGGGGAATGTCTCCTTGTGAACGATCACGGTTCCCTTCTTGGTGTTCGTGAACGTGCAGGTGACTTCGTCGCCCGCATCGAGATTGAAGGTGACGTTTCCGCCGCCAATGTTCGTGACAGAATCATCGCCGTCATTGCCACCAGTGCACTGCAGATCCGACAGCGTCCAGCCGGCTGTCACGCTTTCGCCGTACGTATACGTTCCCGGAGTGACCATAAACTCCTGGTCTTCGCCGTCCTGAAGATCCACACCCTCACCCAGACTTCCACTGAACGAAAACTCCGTGAGATCGCCGATCGGATCCGTTTCCTTGACGATGGTCACATGTGCCTTCTTCGTGTTGGTGATGGTGCAGGTGACCGTTTCACCCACTGCAACGTTGATCGCGCTGATCAGACTTCCATCGCTGCATGTGGCACTCGTCTGGGTCCAGTCTGCGACCGGAGTCTCCGTGATCGAGTACGTGTCCGGACCGACAGTGCTCGTATCGACCGTCGTGGCATCAGCAAGCGTAAAAGAGGATTTCCAGCTCGGATTGAATGTGAAGAGCTGCGCATCTCCTGACGGGTTCGTCACCTTGTCGATGACGATCGTTCCACACTGGATCGTGATCGTCGCCGTCTCGGAATCATTGGCGGAGTTGGGATCGCCCGATGTCGTGGTGCTGGCGGTGGCCGTCGCATTCACGACCTGGCTGCAAGTGGTCGACGTCTGCGACAGAACAACAGTGAAATCAATATAGGTTCCCGTATCCAGCTTGTTATCACTTCCTCCACCATTGTGGAGTGAGCAGGTGATGGTGCCCGTTGCGAGAGCGCAATCAACAGTGCTGCTGTCGGTTCCCCCGGACCGTACAGCGGAGACATATCCCATTCCCGTCGGCACCGGCAGTGTGAATGCCGCGGACTGTGCATCTTTTGTTCCGACGTTTTCCAACCGGAGACTGTACGTCACGTTTGCACCGAGACCCGGGGTCGCCGTGGTCGCTGCAAACACAGAAACTGTCATGTCCGGATTGGTGGGCGGTGCCGCGACTGCCTGCGGAATTGCGCCGACGATGGAACCAAGAACAATATGACTAACCAGCGTCGCAAGGCTGAAACGATTCAGCGTGCGAGCTGCGAGAGAATGTCTCGACATAAGGAATGGGGAGGAGAAGATTGGGGGATTGTAAAGACTTCCAAACATCGAAACAAGAGCAAAATTGCCGCTTCTCTGACATTTTTTTGAACAAATTTTGTATTCAAAAAAAGTGAAGTACTCTTGACCTTTTCCTCAGGGGCAAAACAGCCTCTTATTCGACATATAACGACAAATCTTTCTCCATATTATACATTCCCCTCCCCGCAGCCTCCCCACAGATTTTCCTCTCAAATGAGCCTGAAGGAAGGTCTCTGCAGACCTCCGCCGCACGATCCGGATAGTACTTCGCCATCCGTTCCATTGCGCCATCAATACATGCTGCGCGCTCGTCGTCGGTCCCCTGCCCGCAGACATCCTGAAGCGTGATTCTTTCACCTGCGATGAGCGACATATAACCATTCCCTGCGCCGTGGTAACACCCGATACGGACAACACCGGCAAATTCGTCGCACCGGCGCATGAATGGCTCCACATCCTGTTTCTTTTTGACCAGCCTGCCAATGACATGCGGCATCTTGTAGCGCATGCAGGCAGCGGGATATCTGCCGGTATCGCACGGATAGAACGTCCGCCTGCCGACCGTCGTATCGATGATGTCGCGTTCCGTGATGTATTCCATGTACGCGCCGGTCGCGCAGTAGTAGCGCATGGGATCGCTGCCAAAATCATCGCAGTACCGAATGGCTTCGGACACGCGATAATCGGCAAGAACCATCAGCGCATGGCCCGTGGCATGGGCGCAGTCGCCCGGGGAATACGCCGATGTCATCGTGCTGTTTTTTGAACAGATGTCTTCCATCAGTGATTTCACAATGTCGACGTCCACATGCTGCTCCGGGTCGGCCTGTGCGCTGGTTCTGGCTCCGGCAAACGCCTCCATCAGCACACCGTGCATGCAGCCCGAATAACAGCCATCGCGGCACACCTGGAGGCTGACGCTCATATCCCCGGTCTTCCCAAAAATCACTTTCCCCAGATCATGCGCCTCGCTGTGACATTTCGGCCAGAGTTCCGTAATACCGTCCAAAACGCCATTTGCACCGATTATAGGGACATATTCCGCATAGAGATTCCTCCGGTTTTTGAGAGACGACGCCCGCGTTTTTTTCAGTTCAGCGACGAACGCCGTGTACTCAGTGCGGACCGTACCGGGATCGACAAACAGAACGGCACTGACGTCATCAGAAAAATTCCCCACCATCTCGCCACCGTCATCGGTAACCATCGCGCTGCCGCTTGAGCAGGCGGTGAGGAGGAGGAGGGCGGTGAGGAGAAGTGATGGCAGTGCGGATTTCACAGAACACAGAATACCATCCCTCGTACGCCCGTGTTGCGACACGGGCTACTCGGGATGACAGGCCCCTCTTCATCAAGTGGCCTCGTAGCGCCGCTGTGCGGCGCTACTCGGCTTGCGTACCATTACCGCCCGAGTAGAAAACCGCCGCAGCGGTTTCGTATCGAGGGGTATCTAATCGTGTGCCCTGTCATCCCGAGTAGCTCGTTTTGGAAAAACGAGCGTATCGAGGGATGCGTAATTACAGTGTCTCCGCCCTCAACACCCCCTCCGGATGCAGCGTCGTCGACACGTGGCTGTTGCCCGAGGCGCATTCACCGTTGAAGTTGCCGGATTCGGCGGCGGCGAGGAGTCCTGCCTTCACCTGCGCGGGCGTGGCTCCCGGGTGGCCTTTGATCCAGAGTGCCGCGGCACCGGCGACGTGCGGGGTTGCCATGCTGGTTCCGCTGATGGTGTTGTAGATACTCCCCTTCCAGGTTGAGTAGATGCTCACGCCCGGCGCACCGATAAGACGGGCAAGGTCGGCCGGTTGCGTCGCATAATTGCTGAAACTCGCAAAGGTGTCGTCAGCTCCGTAGCTGGTCTTGGCCCCCGTTCCACAGGCTGCACCGTCGCTGTCGGCAAGTGCGGAAACAACAATGGTCTCGGGGAACGCTGCAGGAACGTGATTTTTGAGATCATCGCTTTCGTTGCCCGCAGCCACCACCACTGTAACGCCCGCGTTGACCGCATTGCAGATGGCTTTGCGCAGCGGCGAGGCGTTGCAATCGGCACCCGCGGTGCCGGTTCCGCCAAGGCTCATGCTGGCGACTTTGATATGGGTGGATTGTGATTTGACCCAATCGAGGCCGCAGATGACGCTGCTCCAGGTACCGGAACCCCGTTTGTTGAGAACTTTAACGGCCCAGAGTTTGGCTCCGGGAGCCACACCCACCACACCCTGCGTATTGCCCAGTGCGGCAATGGTGCCCGCGACGTGCGTACCGTGCCCGTTGCCGTCAGTGGTCGCAGTCTCGCCTTTCACGCAGCTGACGCCGCCGAGAATGTTGGCTTTCAGATCCGGATGGGAGGTATCAATGCCCGTGTCGAGCACGGCGACTTCGACGCCCGCTCCGGTATTGGCTTTGGTCTCTGCATTGATGCGGTTCACGCCGGTCGGCAGCGACTGTGCCAGGATGGAAATGGGATCCCATTTGCCGTCGATATGGACCTCCTCGTCCTGCACCACATCAGCCACCGCCGGATCATTCTTGAGAGCTTCGGCCTGCGCATCTGTCAGCGTGGCAACGTATCCTTTAAAGGCATGCTGGAACTTCTGCAGGATCTCCCCCTTCTTCTGTTTGACGAGTGCATTCACGTTCACATCCAGATCAGCCCCCTCCTTGAGCATTACGATGTACTGGTTGGGGATTTTTTTGTTCTTCAGTGCGGTCTCTGGACGGACAAGATCGTCATGACCGGCACGGGTCAGAAGCGGAAAGAGAAGCAGTGACAAACACGCGAGAACGACGGTGATTCTTCTCATAGGAAGCAGGGGGTGAGGGACACAGGATATGGGGCATGGGAACCCGTTTCAAGGAATTTCCCTTGCAAAATGGATGTCGCTTACCAAAGCCATGAAAACCATCCTTTGTCTTCTGAATCCGCTTGCACCGGGCGCAAAAACGCCCTCAGGTTTTCGACAGGTTTTGTCCCGTCCCCCGCGCCGGTTTTTGGCATGACCACTTTTGATGACATACCCTGTGATTTTTCCGGAGAAACGCAGCAGGGGGCAGAGCTGGATGACCGCACCGGCGATTGCGTCTTGAGAACCGGCTGAACGTTCCGGGAAGACGAACTGCCGGCAGATGCGACACCACTGCTCGCGCTACTGGATGACAGATCCAGTCTGCGGAAATACGGAAATGGCGCCGTCACCCCTTGGGCACTGCTCTCCGGCACGGTAAGGAGAATACCCGTCAGCAACAGAGCGATCGCGCCGATAAGGACGGGAAACCGTTTGAGCATGGGAAAGTAGACTAAATTAATACTTTTGAATGAATTTGTCTACTGCCTATGGAATCCCGAGCAAATGTCATCCTGAGCGGAGCGAAGGAGACATTTGCGGAGTGCACGCGGTAACTTCCGGCTTTGTCGTACTTCGCAGAGTTTATCCCGATCGATTGAGGGGCTCAGTATGACAAAGCCTCTGTCGCCCTTTGCTTCTTCCACCCCCCTCTGTCACTCCCTCTGTTCCTTTTGTTCCCTCTGTCGCTTCACCCTACGCCATCATCGTCAGCATCACCGGCAAATGATCTGAGACCTGCACATCATGCATGACCTCCGCGCTCACCTCCCCCATACTCTTGGGGCAAAGAAACAGATCAAGCGCCTTGCGCGGGCGCACTGCAGGGAACGTCGGCATATGCGCGTTGATGATCTTCAGATTGCAGGCTTCGGCCAGCGCATGCAGTTCGCGCGTGCCTTTGAAGATGTTGAAGTCGCCGCAGACGATCACATTGGTGCGGTCGCGGAGAATGGCTTTGAGTTCCCGGCACTGCGCGCGGCGCGTCTCGCGACGGAGAGCAAAGTGGACCAGAAGCAGGCTGAGGCCGTTGCCGATCTGGATATCGTAAATCAGTTTCTTCGATCCGCTCGTGAAATATTTCTTTTCGAATGAGAGAGGATGATGGCTGAGGAAGCCATTGCAGTTGTGCCGAAAAAACGGCAGGAACCGGAGCGCGCTCCGCTGGCCGTATTTGTTGTCGATCTGCGATGTGTACGAGTGCGCGTGCGGGATGAAACCGTGTTTGTGGTGGATTTCGACAAAGCAGCAAAGATCGGGATTCTCTTTGTGAATCAGATTGTAAATCGACTGACGGATCTGCCGGATGATCTTCCGCGGCGTATACAGATACCGGTACCACTGCGTTAAATAACTGCGCATTGAACCATCCAGGCCCGTCGCGTACCCGACGTTCATCAGCAGAATGCGGAATGACTTTTGACCCTCCAAAGGCAT
>CAYGGB010000056.1:0-6267 GCA_964349295.1 uncultured Candidatus Peribacteria bacterium
TCCCACCCGCACTCTTTGCGGACTTCACCCGCAAGAATTTCCGCCTGATTGAATCCGCGTGAAAATTTCCTGACCCAATGAAGCGGAACCGGACACAGAACCGCACGATCATCATCCGTGAGCAATCCCGCAGCATCCGCCAGTATCATCCCCAGCGTTTCCCCGACCGGCCGGATCTTTTTGTACTTGAGTGTCTGGACGGCCTTCTTGAGTAATGGCACGGCATCGTAATCCGATGCCGCGACAATCCGGTCGATCGACAGAAAACCGTCTTTGCGAAGCTGTGTCGCCTCCACGATCACCGGAAAAGACCGCAGGGACCGGAGCTCCAGGAGAGTGATGAACTCCCCTTCTGCACCAACAAGCGACCGGCGGGGAAAGAGGAAATCGAGAAGGAAAAGCAACATGCTGTCATCTGATCATCTTCCGGACCGACGAGATAGGAGGCTGATTTGAGAAAAAAATGCCGATGGCCGTTTTTCGGCTACAGGCAAAGATAAAATCGGTTCCGTGGGGGTGTGGAACAGACGTAAAAATCAAGAATGGCCTTGTAAAAGCGTACGTAAAAGCGTACGATACAGGCATGACTGCTGTAACCGCCACCAAAGCCCGCGCGACGCTCTATCATTTGATCGCCACCGTGCAGGAGGGAAAAGAACCTATTTTGATCACGGGCAAAAAGGGGAATGCCATTCTCGTATCCGAAGATGACTGGAGAGCCGTGGAGGAAACGCTCTACTTGCTCTCCATTCCCGGCATGCGGGATTCCATCCTGAGTGGAATGCGCGAGCCGATCTCCAGGGGTTCCAAGCATATCGACCTGTGACATATCAACTCGTTTTCATGAAGCAGGCACAGAAAGACGCGAAGAAACTCAAGGGAACGCCACTTGCTGCGAAGGCAAATGAACTTCTGGCTATTCTGGTAGAAAATCCTTTTCAGAATCCTCCGCCATTTGAAAAGCTTGTCGGAGATTTACTGGGAGCATATTCACGACGAATCAATATCCAGCATCGGCTTGTGTATCAGATTCTCGAAAAACAGCACATTGTGAAGGTTCTTCGGATGTGGACACATTACGAATAATTTGTGTTCGTGGTGGGCAATACAAGATTCGAACTTGTGACCTCCACAATGTCAATGTGGCGCTCTAACCAGCTGAGCTAATTGCCCTAAAAAACACTCGCGGAGCGTAGCAACTCACCTGTAAAACAACAAGGAAGATATTGGAACATATCAAAAGAAATTCGCAACTTTCCCTCCGTGTCCAAAACCCGCTTTTTCCGCTATAATAAAACGATTTACAGATACACAGACCAATACCAAAAACCCTATGTCCGACCTGCCTTCTTCCCTCCCTCCCCCTCTCGGAATCCGCGTTCCGAAGGTCCTTCTGCAGTGGTCCGCGCCGAGCCATCACAATCACGACCGGTCGACGCGGTGGTACATCACGGGAGGCATCATCGTCCTCCTCGTCTCGGCATACGGCATCCTGACCGGTGCATGGAGCCTGACGCTGGTGACACTGCTGGTCGGCGGATCGTATTACCTCGTCCGGCGCGAAGTGACGCCGATGCGTGAGATCCGGATTGAGATCGACGGGGTGCAATTTGAAGATTCATTCACGCCCTGGAACCAGTGCGGGGATTTCTGGCTGGTGCAGACACCGCTCTTCACGGACCTGCATATCACCCGCAAAGGAAAGTTCAAAGGGGACATCCGCATCCAGACAGCAGACATCGACCCCACTCTGATCCGCACAACGGTAAGCCAATTTATCCCTCTTCGGGCGGATCAGAAAGAGCGCCTGATGGATGTGATTATCCGCCTCTGTAAGCTATGAAACAGTTGGACCGGTTCCTCTCCGGCCACTTTGCCTCCCATCACTCTCCCACCCGGGAGCGGGGGGAACTTCGGTTTGCTGCGACTCCGGGAAAAGGCGGAGCCGGCGATCCGCTTGAGGGGAACGCAGAGTCCGGAGAAGTAAAAAAGACAGGCCCCGATTCGTCCAAAACCATCGAGGGCATGACGGCAAAACTGGGCGAGAAAGCAAAAGATATTGCGGGACTGGAATGGAACACCGTCTACACATCCGAAGAAATCGCGCAGGAGCTGATCGCGTTCAACCGTATCCCCCACTCCCGGCAGAAACAGATCGGTCAATCCATCATGGTTTCTGAGAGCGACTTCGCCCTCATTGCAAAATCCCTGCCCGGCGATCGGACGGAACGGTACAGAGCCATCGTCGCTGCACAGGACGTGTCCATGACAGAGCTTTTCGAAAAACTGAACGATGCAGACATGTATCTGTTCGAATGGGTCTGCAAACATTGCCCGCCCGCGCTGAAGCAGAAATTTACCAACGAAATGATGCCGGATATCGAAGGTCAGCTGGAAACGAATCCGGAACAGACACTGAACAACGCACGTTATCTGGAACAGCGTATTCAGAACTTCGAACATCTTGAACAGCAGCTGTATCAGATCATGCGGATTGATGACCGTATAAAAAAGATCATTGAGCTCGAGAACGACGTTCTGGAAACGCAGGACAAGGGACAGACCGAAGACGTCAAAAAATCCGTAACAGACAAGATTGAGCAGGAACAGGATTCTCTGCTGGCATCGATCATGAAACCCGGAGAAGACCTCAAAGATAAAATACAGGCTGCTTTTTCGAAACATTTCGAGAACCTGGATTCCGGTCGCACACTGACACAGAGTGAGAAAGACGACATCTGTCTCGATGCGATCCGGCAGGTCAAAAATACTGCGGAAAAGAAGCTGCGCCGGAAAAAGAATTTCGGCGGAAAGAGCGACGCTGTCTCATCGGCAACATTCGAAAAACCTGCAACGTATCTGGACGCGCTCAAGAAACAGTCGAAGGGTCTCCGGAAGATTCTCGACGCCCAGCTCCAGCGCCGCGCAAACTTTATCTACGAGCAGCACCGTAACCGCCTGGACCGGATGGTGCGGGACGCGCACGTGGAAGGGATCAATACACTTGCCGATGCGATCACTGTCCTCCACGACGGCGGTGAGGATGTGACGAAGGTCGCGGCGGAGAAAGTGACGGATCCAGCACAGGCAGCGGCACAGGAGCGTGCACAGGCTCTGGACCGCGCGTTCCTCGTCACGCACGGCGTCAGTATTGTTGTTCTGCTCACGGATTTCAGCCGCATGGCCGACTATGCGCTGCGCCAGTTCCGGATTGCCCCGAGGAAAGAAGCGACTCCGGAAGAGCGGTACGATGTTCCCCCCGCCCCGGAGGATGCCCGCGATCCTGATGCTAAACTCGATTTCCTCGAAAGCGCAGGAGCCGACATCGCCAAGTGGGACAGGCGCGAGGCGGATCTGATGAAGGCAGACGGCGATGCGAAAAATGCGGAACCCGCTCTCGCGGTCCATCAGCAGGATCAGCTGGATACCGAGGCATGGGCGTTCACGATCGCCGATGAGATCCGCAAACTCGAAGGACAGGGGCGCACCTGGACGGACCGTCTGGAGATGGTCCGGCAGATGCTTCACATACCCGAAACAGAGAAGACCCGGTTCCTGGAGGACATGCAGAAATATTTTGCTGTCATCCGCAACTACGAGGGGAAAAACACGCCGGAGGCCCGCGCTGCACTGCGGACACAACTCGATCGCTGCGTGACGCCCGCAACGTTCCCGCCGCGCATCCAGAAGAGAATCAGCGACTGCATCCGTCATCTCCATGATCCGCAGCAACTGGACATGGCGCTCGCGCAGGAGAAGACGATCAGCGAACGCATCGCCGCAGAAACGAAAGAAACGCCGGTCAACGCGGTGCTGGCGAACATTCTGCAGGACACGCGCAAGCGACTGGATCTCGCCATCGGCACACTAGTTCCTGTGCGGAAAAACAGCGATCCTTCGGACAAAAACATCGAACGCGATCTGCATCCCAAGCTCCGGCACAGAATCTCGACACATCTGCATCTCGCAGGAATGTTTGTGGGAATGCAGAAAGAACTGACGGAGAATATGGAGGCAGCCGGAAAAGACACAGATCACCGTCGCGGCCTCCGTACCGCTTACCGTGCACAGGCGACCGTCGACAAGCTCATGCGGTGCATCGAATGCCTGGAAGAGATGGACCGTCCGGACATGCGGACACCGGTCGTGGTCGACACGCTCCCGGATGACGTGCTGGCCGGATACGATCCGAATTCGGGAAAAATCCTGATCAACCGCAAACATCAGAACAACAAGAATCTCCAAAAGGCTCTCGGGCACGAACGCGGGCATGCGATTGTGGATATCCTGTCCGTGAGGAGCGGCCTGTTCCCGGGTCTCATCACCGCTTCTTTTGAGTATTTCCGTGAGAAAAAAACAGGCAATCAGACCTTTGAGAACCTGCTGTTCAGCCTTTCAAAGACAGGATCCTACGCACACATCGAACGGGAAAATCTCCCCGATGCACGGCGAAAAGCGGCCTACATGGAAGAACTCCTGGTGCGGCACGCGGACTGGACCGGAACGGGCAACGATGACTGGCAGCGCGACTTTGAACCGGTGGAAATAAAACTCTTCAACATGCTGGAGTCCGGGGCCGGGGAAACACCGGCAGACACCCGCCAGCAGCAGAACGAATCCGCGGGCAAGATTCTCACGGGGATGAAATCCCTGAAGGAAGGGCAAACGGAGCCGGAGACACAGCAGATCCGGCACACGACTGTGGACGCGGACGCAGACAAACCGGAACCCGCAGCCTTCAGCATGAAAGAAAATCTCAGCGTCAGCACCCGCATGCTCGCGGGCATCAAGCAGTTTATCGAGGCATATCAAAATGACCCCCAGATGCCGGCCGATCACCTTGCAGTTCTCCGGCAGAAATATGCGGAAGCGGATGCGGAATTCAAAATAATCGAACGGAAATTCATCGACGAGAAACTCTGGGACACCGGACCCGACGGACAGAAAATCGCGCCCGAAAGCAACAAGAGCGATCAGCTCCGTTGCGAAAATCTCCAGCGGTTCCTGGGGGATATCGATAAATATGTAAAAGTGTTCGACGGCGGTCGCCTGGACACCACCAAAGAAATGCGCGACATCGGTGTGTGGGAAAGCTTTACAAACGGCATCCGCATGGCAAGCATCAATGATATCGTCAAACTGTGGAGTGACATGACGGAGGACTTTGCGAGTATCTTCAAGCGGCGCCAGGACGCCCTGCTCAAAGATGTCGGCCACGCCATTACAAAGCCCCTTCAGGACAGCACTTTTCTCAAGAAAATCCCTCTTCCGTATATCAACAAATACCTCCCGGGACTGCATGCGTACCACCTGCGCCGCTATTCGGGCAGTGAAACCGAGGCGTCCGACAAATGGAAAGAAGGCATGAAGAATGAAGACAGTCACACGCTGTTGCACTTTCTGGCAGATACAAAAAACAAGGACGCCGTCCGCGGTATCATCACACTGCTCTGCGACCGCGGTGAAATGGACTGGAACGAGGAAGGCGTCTGGGGAACACTGAACAAGATTTCGGGCTACCACATGCCGATCGGCGCCTGCCGTCGCAACGACGTTCTTCGCGATACATGGCTGCGCAAAATCATCAGTTACATCTGGACGGACAAGGAACTCTACTACCACTGGCGCGCCGAGAACGACAGCAGGACCAAGAGCGGCATGGATCACTTCAACGCCTGGGTCGACCAGCTGGCAAACGTCGGAGGCGGAATGAAGGCGGAACTAGAGAAACAACTCCGCCTCCGGGAGGAATGGAAACAGACGGACCACAGCACAACCCCGCCGGAAGACATCAAGCCCCACCTCTACGAAAAAATCATCCACTACGCCATCGACATGGGAAAAATGACGATGGAAGACAAATTCTACTACCTCATCCGCGGCGTCTCCTCGGGCATCCTGAGTATCGACCGCCTGCGCACCATGGCTGGTGCAGAAGGAGGGGTGCTGAATCAGTTCCCGTTCATTGATTACTTCTACGGCCGCAACAACACCCTTCCCGAAGTCAAAGCGCTCGCTCGCCGCCTGACCGAGAAAGACGAAAACGGCAATGAAACGTACGGGCCGGGCGCCAAAACGACGCTGTGGATCCAGCTGGAACTGGTGCGTGACTCCCACGTTCAGCACCGTGTCAGCAAAGCGACATCCGGTACGCGCGCCGAAAGCATCGACCACGAAGACGTGCCGCTTCTGCTCCCGCAGCTCAACTTCAACGCCGTGCGCAACATGGCCGACGTCGTCAGCGGCAGCCGGCAGAAAATGTCGCCG
>CAYGGB010000057.1:0-6225 GCA_964349295.1 uncultured Candidatus Peribacteria bacterium
TAATAGTATTGTATATATGTCAAAATCTGTTATAATGGCTCATACGCGGCCTCCTGTTGGATGCCGCTACTTCAGATCTCTCACTAGAGGAGCCAGTTATGGCAACGACCCGGATGGACATTGATGCTCTGGTTGAACATAAACCGGCATCAATCGAGTGGCATCAGGTCACAAGCTTGAGCGCCGCTCCGGCGATCGAACCCACGGGGTTCGGCATGGAATCCCAGATGAGAAGTGGTCAGGGGTACATCGCGTACTTCTATCATTTCCACGACGGGCCTGCCAAAGGTGCGACGCTCTGTGTCTATCACCTCGAGGAGACACTCGTAGACTGGAGCAGTCTCGCTCAGGACGTAACGTACTACGTCCAAAAAAAGGAGGCGGATGGCTGGCGCTGACAGTGAGGTCATGGAGGACCTGTCCGGCTCCCAATAGGGGGCCGGATTTATGAAACCCTCTCTGATCACATAGATCAGGAAGCGAGTATCCGGCTATGATTGAGTCGTGAATTCTCCCCCCAACATCATCCTCAAAGCCTTCGACGGAGCCCGCCATGCGATCACTGCAACGGAGGCGCTGCGCGGAATTCCGGTGGGAACGTGCATCTGGATCACGAACAAACAGGAACACATGCCGCAGATCGACGCACAGGAGATGCGGTGGATGTCGGGAGACCTGCTGCGGGCGGGACAGTATCCCGACGTCGACTGGAACACGATTGCACCGCTCGATGCGGAGATCGTGGAGCGCATGCGCCACTGTGAGACAGCATTTATTTCCATGATCGAACGCTATGCGAAGCACGGCGATATCCCGTACCACGAACGCAAACGGCAGTACCTCCGGCATCTGCAGTTCTGGAATCACACGTTGCAGAACGGAAAGATTGACCTGTGCCTGCTCAATCACGCGCCACACCAGTGCTACGACCTGGTGATGTACGACCTGTGCAAACTCCACAATGTGCCGTGCTATCACCTGGAACGCTGCTACAACGTGGAGGGAGTAATGCTCGCGAAGGATTTTACGACATCGGCGGCAGAACTGCCGGCGGCGTTCGCGCGGCTCCGGAAAGAATTCAGTGATCTTTCAAAGCCCGTGCCGCTGTCCCCCACATACGAGGAATTTTTCCAGAGTCAGACGGGTGCCGATGTGGCTCCATGGTTTGCGAGCCGCAAGGAGATGACGGTGAAACCGAAGAACTTCGCGGCCAAATGGTTCCGAAAATCCTTTGATCTGCTCCGTCATAAACCCGGACGGTTTCTAAAGGCGGTCTCCTCCCCCGCAGTCTGGTCGACCAAACTCCGCCAGCACCGGACCGCGCAGTTCTACGACAATCATGCACATCAGCCTGATCTGACGAAACCCTATGTGTACCTCCCGCTCCAGGCACAACCCGAAGAAGGAGTGTCCCCGCGCGCCGGAGCGTTTGAAAACCAGGAACTCATCGCGCAGATTCTGGCTGCACATCTTCCTGCGGATGTACGCATCTATATCAAAGAGCATCCGCATCAGGGGGAACTCTTCCGCAGCGAAGAATTTTACCGGTCATTGCTCCAGATCCCCGCGGTCACATTCGTTCCCCGCACGTTCGATACCTTCACACTCATCCGGAAGTCGGTCGCGGTCGCAACGGCGACGGGTTCCGCCGGTTTTGAGGGACTCTTCCGCGGCAAACCGTTCATCATGTTCGGCCGCCGCTGGTGCCAGCATGCACCGGGTGTGTATACGATCCGGTCGGAAAAAGACTGTGCACATGCCGTCGATTGCATTTTCCGGAAGAACGAGACGCCGGATCTGCGGGAGTTGCGGCTCTTTCTGAAAGCGATTGATGAATGCTCTGTTCCTTCGGATGGCGGACCGGAGGCAGGAAGAGCACCCCCGGAGCAACGCGCAAAAGACATGGGCGTGATGATGCACAGGATTCTGGCACCGCTTCTGGCCGGTACTACGACCGGGACACGGCACGTATAGCTGGCTCCAGCACCGCGAGTTCCGACAGAATCGCCTTCGTGTTGTTCTGCACATGCTCCTCCGGAGAGATATTGGTGATCTGAAGGTGCAACGGGTGCAGCAACGCCCGGATTCCCGACTCCTGCATGGCTCTGAGAAAGAGGCGGGATTCAACAAGACTTGGCGCGGCTCCGTGTTCAAAAATCTCCTGCACTGCGCTCCGGCAGTCCTTCACGGTGCGGATGCGGAAAACTCCCTTGGCGCACTGATAGAAGCGGCTGCCAAAGAGCAGGACCGGCTTTTGCCGGAAGATCGCCTCGAATCCCGCCGACCCCGAACACGTGGCCACAGCCCTGCATTTTTCGCGCAATGCGAATGTATCGACTCCGCGCGCGACGAGACGGACTTTTTTGAGAGCCAGAAGATCCGCGTAATCCTGCGCACACCGCTTGGTCCACACACTCTCCCGCGGATGCTCCTTCACGTAGATGAGAACATCGTCGGACAGGCAGGCATTCAGCATCTGTGCGACCAGCAGTTGATCGGTAAAACATCCTGCCATCGGCGTGGTGGAAGCCTCCGGCTGAAAATGCAGCGGCAGGTACACAAAGGGCCGGCTCATATCGGGCGTCACGGCGTGCGCGTTATAGAAAGCGTTCCGCTCCCGGACGACGCGGCGGCGCTCAAGCAGGCCCTGCAGCCGCCGGATTCCCTGCGGTGTCAGATAGCCGGCCCCGTACCGGAAAAATCTGAGGGGCCTGTGCCACAAAAGCTGCCTGATTTTATCGGCCTCCGTCGCCCGGCGCACACCCTCCACCGGCGGCTTCTCCGCGCGCTCGGTAATGAGGGACTGGTAACGCGCCTCAAAAAGAGGTTCCAGTGGGATATCATCAGGATTGCTCACACCGGCATGACTGCGAATCAACGCTTCGTACCGGTCCTTCAATACCGGAGCGGGGTCTTCGACGGTCGATGCCGCAAACGAGACGTCCTGGACGAGCGTCGTGTGAAAGAAAAGCGTAGGAATCCCGCGAACCCGGCACAGTTGGTAGAGCAGGACATCAGGAAGCTGGTGGGGAATCCAGGCGGAGAGAAACAGATTGATCTTCTTTCGCGTCAGATAAT
This sequence comes from uncultured Candidatus Peribacteria bacterium, assembly GCA_964349295.1. Taxonomy (GTDB): domain Bacteria; phylum Patescibacteriota; class Gracilibacteria; order Peribacterales; family Peribacteraceae; genus JABFSS01. Next base: position 3,079 of record CAYGGB010000057.1, read on the forward strand.
CATTCCAGAACCGCAGATGCTGCAGATACCATCGCTTGCGGGTTGCATACGGAACGGCGCGCTTCCATTCCAGCCGCGTGACCGTGTCCATGAAGATCGCTTCCGCATCGCGCATCTTTTCGATGATCTCGGCATCAAGCGGCGCAAGGCTGTTCCAGTCCGTCCCCGCGTACTCACACCCGCGGATTTCGGCCGATACCAGCCACTCCTGCGCCTCCCGCGGAAGGCCCGAAAAAAACTGCGGCTCTTTTCCCTCCAGCAGCAGTGCGCAGAATTCGAACGGATATTCCCGCAGGACATTCTCGATGACCTCGCGGGCAGGCGGAGACGAGAACCGCGCAACAATGGCGCGGACCGGGGGCCGGGATGAGGAAGACGGAGACATCGGAACGGATTGTAGCGATTACTGCCGCAATTGCCCCCGTATTTGAAGGCAGATGTTCAGCACGTCTACCCCCTGATCAAGAGGAATCGCCGATGCAGCACCGTTTTCGATTGCCGAGACGAAATTCTTCACCTCCTCCACGAACATATCATTGCGGTCGAAGCCCTCCGGGATATTCCACGTCTGGGGTTCTTTCCCTTTCGCATGAGGAAAGAGTGTCAGGATCTTCGCCTCGTAATCCCAGAGCAGCGCACCTTCGGTTCCGATGAGATGGAAACTGCGGCGGTGCGGACGCTGCCAGTAGTCGAGATGCACGGACGCGATGGCGCCACCCGGAAATCGCCAGAGAGACTTGGCCATATCTTCAGCATCGCCTTTCAGAGGAGTGATTTTTCCGCCGACCGCGAGAACTGTCTCCGGCATTCCCAGAAACCAGTAGAGATAATCGATATCGTGACTGAAGCAGAAGACTGCACCTCCGCCTTTATCCTTCCACGGACCATAGGATGATGTGTAATCCTCCCATGGATGCCAGTCTTCGATATTCTCGCCCATCTCCACATGCGCCGAGATCGCCTTGCCGATCGTTCCACTGTCGAAAAGGTCTTTCATCTTCTTCAGTAACGGATGAAAACGGAAATTGTAGCCCACCATGACCGTCAGTTTTTTCTTCCGCACGACATCTTCCAGCTCAGTGACTCCTTCGATCGCCGTCGCAACAGGTTTTTCGATGAAGAGATGCTGTCCTGCACGCGCGGCCTGCAGAGCGGTTTCCAGATGCTTCGCGTTGGGATTCGTGATGAACACCCCGTGAGGATCAAATGCCGTAAGCGCATCATCAAAGTCCTGGAACTCCGTGATGGGATGCCCTGCCTTTTTCTGCTGATCGAAAAACGTCTCCAGAAATCCGGTGTTGTATCCCGTATTTTTCCCGGAGCGGAGCACCGCGACATCGTGACCGAGCATCCGGAGGTTTTTGTAATGCCTCTGTCCGATCGAGCCGATGCCGCAGAGAAGAAAACGCATAGGAGTTACCAGGCAGTCCTGCCGCCGTCGATCACCAGGGAGGTGCCAGTCACGTAGGAGGATGCACTGGAGAGGAGGAAACTGACAGCACCGTTGAACTCCCCTTCTTTCGCCATGCGGCCAAGCATGTTGAGCTCGCCGCACTTTTTTGCGAACTCCGGCGTATGACCATGGAGCATTCCCCCGGGGACGAGAGCATTTGACCGGACACCGTGGGGTGCGAGATATGCTGCCCATGCACGCATCAATCCCAGAACACCGGCTTTTGATGAGATATAGGCGATGTCTTTGAATTTTCCCGGATCGTAGATGTGGTTCTGGGGAGCGACCATTGCAAGATCGGATGCGATGAAGACAATAGATCCCCTCTTCGCGCGCATCATTTCGGGCGCAACGCACTGGGTCACGATCTGCGCGGCCGTGAGATTCACCTTGAATTCTTTCTCCCACACATCGAGCGGAAATTCTTCATACGGGGAAAACTGCGCCGCGCTGGCCGGACTCCCCGGTACGGCATCGAGCGCTGCCGAATGAATGAGCCCGTCGATTTTTCCGTGTTTTTTGATGACGTCTGCGACTGCTTTCTTTACGCCCGCAGGATCGGTGATGTCGACGGGCGCGGTGTCGTTCCTGTCGAAAACGATGACCTCCGCGCCGTGTGATCGGAGATGCTTTACCCACTGACTCCCCAAAAAACCGCTGCCTCCTGTGATGATGATCACGTTGCCGCGGACGGAGAAGGTATCGTCATTCATAGGGATGAGGCGCCTTTTCTGCGCAATTTTTTCAGAACCGGCTTTTCCGATTCCAGAACCCTCTTGATGCCGTCTCCCCTGGCCTGCTCATAATTGCGGATTTCACTGACGAGGAGACCCAGTCCTTTCGGCTCAAGACTCGCTGCCTGGTCCGATCCCCACATGGAACGGTCGAGAGTGATGTGGCGCTCCACAGCAACGGCACCGAGGACCGCCGCACACAGGGACATGTACACCCCTTTTTCGTGCCCGCTGTACCCGACAGGCATGGAAAAACGTTCCTGCAGTGACTGGATGACATTCAGGTTGAGCTCGGCGAGCTCGGCGGGATATGTGGACACGCAATGCATGAGGAGAAGATCCTCTTTTCCCAGAACCTCCACCGCAGCGTCGATCTCCTCCATCGTGCTCATGCCGGTGGAAAGCAGTACGGATTTTTTCGTTGCGCGGACATGCCGCAACAGGCCACTGTCCGTGAGGCTGGCGGAGGCGATCTTGTAGGCAGGCATATCGAACTGCTCCAGAAAATCCACGCTGGCTTCGTCCCAGGGCGATGCAAACCACAGAATATTTTTCGTGCTGCAGTAATCATCGATCTCCGCGTATTCCTGCTCATTGAATTCCAGCGCCCATTTCAGATCGCCGTTGGTCGTTTCCTGGAGATTGGACGCAAGAAGGCGTTTCACATTGTCGGAAGGAAGCACGTTTCGCTCCAATGCAGCGGCGATGATTTCCGCCGGCACTTCTCTCGGTTTCTGCAGTTCTTCCGCGGTGTACACCACAGAAATTGTTCTCTTCTGGAATTTCACCGCGTCTGCCCCCGACTCCACTGCTGCATCGATCAGTTTTTTTGCGATGGCAAGACTGCCATTGTGATTGATACCGATTTCTGCGATCACAAAACACGGCTCATCGTTGCCGATCTGGCGGTTCCCGACGGAGATTTTTGCTTTTCGCATTGCGAAGCGCAATGTACAATAC
>CAYGGB010000058.1:0-6199 GCA_964349295.1 uncultured Candidatus Peribacteria bacterium
GGCAATCGCGGTTATGAAGGGCGCAAAATATATCCGGACGCATGATGTGAAAGAGGTGAAGAGGGGGTGTGAAGTTGCGCTTGCCTTGAGGATAATTGAAAATTGAGAATGGAGAATTGAGAATATTGGAAGCAGCACCAGGAAAATCATTCCTATCGTTATTTTCAATTCTCAATTATCAATTCTCAATTTTTCAGAGGATCACAAACCTTACCAGCGCCAGACTGAGCATTATCACCACCGTCCCGATTGCCGCCCGGGCGAGAAGTGCTTTCGCTTTCCCGAAGTTCTCTTCGTTGCCCATATTGAAGACGCACAGGAGTCCTGCATAGATCACGACGATGATGCCGGCCAGGGCCAGGAAACCCATCGCGAAACTGACGGGTGTCAGCAGCCTCGTGAGCATCGAAGCGGGATTTTGCAATGAGCCGGGGTCCGTGTACGTGACACCCGCGGAAACGTACGTGCCACCGATGAATCCATAGCTGAGAACCAGGCGCACTGCGAGGAGCACCAGTCCGAAAATCACGCTGAATATGGTCTTCTTCATGTTGCCGATTCCTTCTTCGCCGGTGGAGCTCCCCATGGATTTGAGCGCGCTCAGGATGAGCATGACAATGGCCAGAGCGGCGACGATCGTCATGGCCCAGTTGAGGAGGCCGTTCAATTCCAGAGTCAGCCTTGCCGCCCCCCCTGCGATGTTGCTGGAGGGGACTTCGCCTCCGGTTCCGTAAAATGCGTAAATGAACGGATCAATGAGATACATCATGATGAGTCCCGCGATGGTGCCGCTCATGACGCCGCGTGCTTTGGTGATCACGTCGTCTTCCTGCCCTACGATCATCCTGTAGCCGAAGATCACGATCATCAGCACTGCGACGATCGTGAGTGCCGGGCGGAACTGATAGACGGCGGTTTCCGCGATCTGCACGAATCCGCAGGCAACGTTGCCGGTGCAGATATACGGGACCGCCATCATAAACGGCAGTCCGCCCCACGATCCGACAGCGCCCACGGTCTGATCCACGACAGTGTAATCCGCGTATGCGCTTGCGGGCAGGAACAGGGCGATCGCCGACAGGAGGAGCCGGATGGGCATTGTTACAGAAGAATGAAGGCTTGTACGAGCGCAAAGGACATGAGGACGACGATGAGTGCGATGATGCTCGTTTTGATCATCGACCTCGCCTTGTCTTTGAGACTTTCATCGAAAGAGACCACCAGCAGCACTCCCGCGATGAAAATTGTCATGACCGCAAGGAACCCGAGGATCATCAGCATGTAATTGGCGATGCCTGCTATTTCCATCACAAGCAGCGCGGGTCCCCCAAACGTTGCGGGCGATACGGCGATGACGATCGCATTTGCAAGCATGATGATGCCCGTGCCGATGAAGCCGCCGATAAGGCGGGTCTTCGCCTTCTTGGTCTGCTCATCCTCCCCCTGTGAGCTGATCAGGCGGAATGATTGCAGCACGATGTTGACGAGGAGCGACAGCGCGATAATCAGTTTGATATACGAGATCACGTTGCCGACACCTGTGCCGATGGCGGCGGTGTTCACAAGGTTGGCGCCGGCACCGCCTGCAAGACCGGAACCGGGAGGAGCGAAAGTACCCGGTGAAAATGCGTTCACGAACAGATGGGACATGCCGACAATGGCGAGTCCCGTGATGATGTAAATGTACGATGTCTTGGAATCTTTGACACTGCTCTCCTCGGCGCTCGAGAACACCATCTGTGCAGCCGCGATGAACAGACAGACGATTGCCGCTGCAATGATGCCGATTTCGAGCGTCAGGATGATCTTGCTGAAGACGTACATGCTCAGTCCCGCTGATCCCAGGCCGACCCAGTTGCAGGGAAGGACGTTACAAAGCGGCATGACCGATTCCATGCCCCGTGCGGAGTAAATATCCGAAAAGGCCGCATGAACGGTCCCCGGAAGGAGTGCCAGAAGGCCGGAGATTGTGATGAAAATGGTGGTCAAAGAGAGGGTCAGGAAATCCTCTAATTATAGCGGAAAAGGCGGTTTTTGGGAAGGCCGGAAATGACCAAAACATGGCTAAAACGCGCGAAGAATTAAGAATGAAGAGAAAAGAATTAAGAGTTGATTTTCTTTATTCTTCCTTCTTCATTCTTAATTCTTTTTTCGTGCACCGCTATACTTCCACCATGCAATACTCTCCCTCCTCCTCCCAGCCCCTCACCCTCTCCGCCTCAAACGAAGCGACCGTCTACGGCCTCTTTGCACTCGCGATGGGCCTCACGCTGGTGGGCACGTATATCGGCATCCAGTATGCGGCGCAGATTCTCGGCAGCGGAATGTTCATGTTCCTATTGATCGCGGAACTCGCGATTGTCTTTACATCACGGTGGTGGATACATTCGTCACCGCTGAATATTCTTCTGTTTGGTCTTTTTCCGCTGCTCTCGGGCATCACCATCACGCCGTACATTCTTTCGGTGCTGCAGAACTACGCAAACGGTGCCGCGATTCTCACCAACGCTTTCGGCGCGACCGCCTGCATGGCGCTGGCCGCCGCCGTCTTTGCGCGGAGCACGCAGTGGAATCTTGCCGTCATGGGCAGGGGATTGATCTTCGCACTTCTCGGTCTTGTTGCGATGGGGCTTCTCCAGATCTTTATTCCGTCGATGCGGACTGGCCAGATGGAGCTGCTCATCTCGGGTGCTGGCGTCGTCATCTTCGCGCTTTTCACCGCGTACGACATTCAACGGATCCAGACACTTGCAAAGGCGGGAGCGAGTCCGTTTCTCCTTGCGTTGAGCCTGTATCTCGATATTTTCAACCTGTTCCTGTACGTGCTGAGGTTTATGCTGGCGGTGTCGGGGAACAGGAGACGCAGCTGGTAGTTCGGAAATGGTCGGGGATTCGTTACTTCGTTTCTTCGTGTATTCGTAGAATGTTTGACGAAGTAACGAAGACACGAAGTTACGTGATTTTGGCTTTACATCAACCCAGACGCCCTTTAAGCTGCCCCCACTATGGGAAAGAGACCTACCCCTAAAAAGCGAAAGGCCAAGTCCACTGGGCGAACCCAGCACAGCATCTTCCTCGTCAAGGAAGTGCGCCGTCTGAGTAACTTCCGGAACTCGCCGTACGCTGCACGCGTTCCTAAAAAGAATAAGGCGGGCAAAGCTTTGGAGAAGATCACTCGCGTCAAAGCCTAAAGAATTAAGAATTAGGAATAAAGAATTAAGCCATTCCTAATTCCTCATTCTTAATTCATAATTCTCGTCGTATGGCCCGTCGAAGACACTTATCGCGTATCGCCGTCATGCAAGTGCTCTTTGAGCGCGAGAAGCACCCAACCATGCTGCCGCCGGAGAAAGCACTGAAGGGGAATGCTGTGGAGCTGGGCGAATATGATGAAGATTTCGCAACGATGTTACTTTTGGGAGTCATCGAGAAAGAACAGGACGTCAAAGATGCAGTCACTGAGCACGCGCCCCAGTGGCCGCTGGACCGCATGGATCCGATCTCCCGTTGCATCTTGCTGGTGGGCGCCTACGAACTGTTGTTCAACAAGGACGCTCCTCCCGCCGTGGTCATGAATGAGGCGATTGAGATTGCGAAAGAATACGGAACCGAAGAAGGCGGGAAGTTTGTGAATGGGGTGCTTAATGCGATTGCGCACGCGAAGTGATCGTGAGCGTGAATCGAACAATCTCGTTACTTCGTGTCTTCGTCGAACGTTTGACGAAGTAACGAAGAAACGAAGTAACGAAGTAACGAGCATGGCCCGTTCTTTGAGGAATGCTACACTCTGAGTATGGCCCATCCTTCACCACTGACGGACCTGGAAAAAGCCATCGGCATCGTGTTCCGGAAGAAAGACTTCCTCCGCCAGGCACTCGTCCACCGGTCAGCGGTGCGGGAGAGCCAGGCGTACGGCAACAACGAGCGGCTGGAGTTTTTGGGTGATGCGGTACTGGAACTGGCGACGACCGAATATCTGTTCCAGCTGAGTGACAAAGCGGAAGGGGAGCTGACCAACTGGCGGTCCGCACTTGTGCAGGGCGAACATCTGGCGGAGATTTCAAAAGACCTGGAACTTGGCCAGTATCTCTCCATGAGCCGCGGCGAAGAGGCGAGCGGCGGCCGCACCAAAGTCAGCACGCTCGCGAATGCACTCGAGGCGCTCATCGGCGCGATTTATCTGGACAAGGGTTTCGACGTCAGCAAAAAATTCTGCGAGGACTTTATCCTCCACGATCTCGATCGTCTGCTTGCTGCGGGGAAACACCGTGACGAGAAGAGCGTGTTCCAGGAAAAAGTGCAGGAAACCGTGGGCGTGACGCCGCACTACGAAGTGGTTGGGGAAGACGGTCCCGATCACGACAAGCAGTTCACCACCGCCGTTTTCATCGGAGAGGAGAAAGTGGCTTTGGGTAAAGGAAATTCGAAGCAGAGAGCAGAACAGGCTGCGGCGAAAGAAGCGCTCAAAGTGAAGGGATGGAAGTGATTTATTTCAGGAGCTCTCTGTATTTCGACTGATTTCGCTTTGCAAGGTCCCTGACAATTTTCTTGAAATATTTTTTGTATAACGGCCCGGGATAATCCACGTAGGGATTCTCCATTATGTAATAAAAAATGCCAATAAACCTCTTCAGATGCCGCCGTAACGTCCTGCGATTTTTTGCGGCGAGCATTTTTCCGGGAGTCGATCCCGGGTGCGATTTTTCATTTGCAAGGTATGTATCAATATTTTCATCGTCATCGACGATAACATAGCTCATCACGTCACGCAGAATTTCCGGAAGTTCCTTCGCCGTGACTGGAGGGATTTCTCTATCAGGTTTCTTCATGAAACAAGCATACTGGACAAAAAAATGACTGTGAAAGACTCGTTTACAGTGAAGGGATGGAAGTGCTCACTTTTCAGGCACTTGCTCCCTGATCCGATGGCGCCCCTTCAGTGACGCTGGCAGCTCTTTCAAGTCTCTTCTTGAGCGACTCCAGTGCAGGGAGAGTGTCGGGGTTTGCCTTGGACTGGGCGATGATGTTCTTCACTTCCCGGAGGAGATCTGCACGCGTGGGTTCTGTCGGAGAATTCTGCATAACCTGCTTACGTGCCATTTTCCATACGGTTTTCTCATCCGTGTTCAGGGTTTTCCAGATCTCCTGGAGCATGTCCACGGGCTTTCCATCATTTCCTCTCTTAACAGTCTCAATAGGATCAATCATATGTTCCATACAGTAGCATGGGGAAAGAATGCCGCAAGCCAGTCATAGGTCGTCCATAACCTGATGCAGCGCCCAGCCCATGCCTTTGGCGTATTCGATCGGATCCATGTCTTTGACGCATTGTACGACCTCTATTTCTTCATCAGATTTTTTCCAGCCGACAATGACGAAGGCGGGAACATCCAGCGAATCAAGAAATTCGCTGCTTTGATTGTGGATGACCTGCTGGTTGGGAGGCATACGAAAAGAAGGGACAATGATGAAGACGTTTATCGGAGGCACTTCTGTTCAAAAAGTCCGGAGTTTCTGATCTCAGACTGTTCCTCAAAAACTGCTCTCAGTTGCGAACGTTGCAAAAAACTTGAGTAGCATTTCGAATTCGACAAGCACATCGTCCGGAATTCTACCAGCAGGAATATCTTCGCGTGTGAACCCTTTTTCAGCCAAAAAAGCATCAGCTTCCCGAATCACATTCTGCAAAACTTCTTCATCTGCATGAGCCAGTGGCTGATCAGAGGGTGTGTTCATATTTCATCCCATCTTGATCTCGATCTCCACGCCGCTCGCAAGACTCAGGCCCTGGAGACTTTCGACGGTCTTGAAGGTGGTTTCGGTGAGGTCGATGAGGCGGCGGTGAATACGCATCTCAAACTGGTCGCGGGCGTCTTTTTTGACGAACGTGGACCGGTTGACCGTGAACTTGCGGATGTGCGTGGGGAGGGGGATCGGGCCATGGACAACGGCGCCGCTGCGTTCCGCGGTCTCGATGATCTTGAGCGCGGCCTCGTCCAGGACGGTATGGTCAAAAGCGCTCAGGCGGATGCGGATGCGCGACTTGGGAGCTTCCTTCTCCTTCTTGGGTGCCGCAGCCGTGTCGGCTCCGGTGGTTGCCTTCTTTTTACTGGCGGTCTTCTTGGCGGCGGCCGGTTTCTTCGCGGTGGCGTTCATAAGAGGGAGGAGAGAAAGAGCAGGGGGATTGGTGATTACGGGG
>CAYGGB010000059.1:0-6057 GCA_964349295.1 uncultured Candidatus Peribacteria bacterium
ACTACCGTCCGTTCTTCCAGTCCGACTGCCTCTGCGTCGCCCGCTTCGTGATGGGCGAAAACCTCGCCCGCGGCCAGAAAACCGCAAAAGAAGTTGTCGCCGACTGGCTCAACTCCCCTCCGCACCGCGAAGCGATGCTCAACCCGGCGTTTACCGACACGGGTATCGGAGTCAACGCGGGATTGTGGGTGCAGCATTTTGGGGGGAAACAGAAATAGAGACTAGTGACTAGGGATTAGGGACTAGACCGCAGAGCTTTGCAATAAACAAGAAATGTATCGTTTGTGGTCCCTAATCCTAGTCCCTAGTCTCTTCGTTTTAATACTCATAACGAAGCAAATATTCGTCCAAACTCAATAGCAGCCTCCGGCCCATTCCCCGTCACAATCAACCCATCAACAGTGACGTCCTCGCCGGTGTACTCGACATCATGCAACGCCAGAAATCCCGCCTGATCCCCGTCTTTGTTCCAGACCGTCGCACGCTTGCCGACCAGAACTTCAGCCGCCGCGAGAATCTTCGGTGCGATGCAGATGGCACCAAGCGGTTTCTTTGCTTTGAACGTTTCCTGCGCGATCCTCTTGGCCTCCTCGTTCTGCCACAGATTCGCCGCCCCCGGACCGCCGATGAATCCGATGCGGTCGTAGTCCTTTACGTTGACATCTTCGAGAGCGACCGCAGCTTCCTCCTCGGCACCGAATTTCCCAGTGCAGGTCCCCACTTCAGTAGATGCGAGAATGACGTCAAAGCCGCCATCGACGAGACCCTGACGCGTGCCGTCGAGCTCGACGTCCTGGAAGCCGTGCTGGGCGATGATGAGGAGAGATTTTTTCGGCATTTCTCACTCAATGTTCATACAACCGGTATCCCAATGCAAGCCATTGATGAACCATATCGGAGACGAAATCTTCATTCAATTTTTTTCGTACAGAGCTGCATATCTGAAGCAGCCGTCGGCTTTTCTCGTAATCTCCCTCTTTGGAAACATCAGAATATGCCTCCTCATACTCACCGACGCGTTGGCGCACTTCGACGAGATCAAAACCTGCGTTCTGAACAGTCAGATCCCAATCATCGCACCGGCTCACCTGTGTGCTCTGCAAATACCGGTCGGAGTGCATTTCGTGAAGCTTCGAGTGCTTCTCGTGGATTGGGCAATCATCTCCTGCTTGCTCCCATAATCGCAGTAGTAAATCTGCATAGGTCTCCGTTAACGCTCTCTCGGTAAATTCGCGAGTTAAAGAATTATCAATCGGCGATTTCCTACGAAACACCGTCCGGGCTGCCTTTGCGATCCATAATCGTTGTCGATCAATTTCTAATTCACGCACCAACATTCTCAACTCTTCATACTTGATGCTACCGGGTAGGTCGAAATATGTGTTCTCGCTGAATACGTTGTCGCCTAAATCCGCCTCACCTTCAAAGACATCGAATCTGGAGATGTACTTGATACTCATGAGGTAATTTTACTACAAAAGCATATTTTGTCATCACGTCTCTATTTCGGTTCCACTACTCAATTTCCACCCGTTCAGAGATCCTTTCCCTTGCGATGGATATCCTTCTGCTTCGCAGCCTCTTCTTTCGTCAGCATCGTGAGACCGAGACCGCCCGAACGGACATCATCCGTGACACCGGGGACGAACACCTTGCCGGCACCCTTCATGACGTCATCGGAGAGCGTCTTCGCCTTCTTGGCTTCCGTTGCGGCATCAATCACAGCTGCCGCAGCCGTCGTTGCTCCCGTACCGCGGAGCTTGCCGAGGGCCATCATGGCCGTCTGCGCGTTGACGAGCTTGTTGCGTGTACCAAAGCGCTTGCTGAGGACGTTTTTGACTCCCGCCTGATCGAGGATCACGCGCAGAGCTCCTCCGGCGATCACTCCCGTTCCTGGCAATGCCGGCATAATGCGGATGCGTGCCGCCTTGAATTTTAGTTCAACAGAATGCGGGATGGTGTCGCGGACGATTGGAATGCGGATCATTGCGCGGCGCGCGGCGGATGCGGCCTTTTTGACTGCAGCCTGCACCTCGGTCGCTTTGCCCGTGCCCAGTCCAACTTTGCCCTTCTTGTTGCCGACAACGACGATCGCGCGGAAACGCATGCGGCGGCCTCCTTTCACAACGCGAGTGACGCGGTCGACGCTCAGTGTCGCCTCCGAGAATTCACTCGGTTCTTTCTGGCGGCGGTTGCCGCCTTTGCGGTCGGGACGGGAGGTTTTGGCCATAGACTAATTGGTGACAGAAGATACAGGAATCCGGACTGTCGGAACATCTGGAATTTCTATCCATGAAGAATCGATGGTGGCGGATGTCGTTTTAGGCTCCAAAGCCGCGCCATCTGATTTCAGCAAGGCTGAAGTCAATGACGCACTGACATTGGCAAGATCAGGTGTGTTACTCCTTACAAAGGCAATGAGCTTGATTTCCCCATTTTCAATCGCTGTTGCCAACAGTGAAATCAGCCTGGAACGCTCGGGAAGAAAAAGAGTTTCAGAACGCTTACCTTCGAGTTCATCTCCAAACTTTGCTGCAATTTCAAAAGAAGATTGACGAGACGCTGGCCGACAGATGAAAGGTTTTTCAATCACGATTTAAAATTGTAATCCTCCGGCGCGAGCTGCGTCGGCGAGTTCCTTGATGCGTCCGTGGTACTTGTAGGGTCCACGGTCGAATACAACGGCGGTCACTTTGGCTTTCTTTGCTTTGTCAGCGATCAGTTCGCCAAGCTTCTTCGCGCCCGCCTTCGTGAGCGATGCCTTGAGTTCGATCGTGGAACCGGCGGCGATCGTCTTGCCGGCAGTGTCATCAATCAGCTGGACACGCAGAGCCTTGAGCGACCGGTGAACGGTCATGCGCGGACGCTCCGCGGTTCCGCGGATTTTCGCGCGCACTCTGCGCTGTCGTGCGTGCCGGAGTTGGACTTTGGTCTTGCGGGACATGATGGTGATGAGGATTGAGAGTGAGTTGATGGAAGTTGTTGGTTCCTTCTCCCCGCTGGGAGAAGGTGGCGCCGCAGCGCCGGATGAGGGCCATTACGCGGCAGATTTAGAGACAGCAGCCTTCCCCGGCTTGCGCCTGACCGCCTCCCCGAAGTACCGCACTCCCTTACCTTTGTACGGCTCCGGCGGGCGGATGGAACGGAGATCGGATGCGACCTGGCCCACGAGCTGCTTGTCGATACCGCGGAAGATGACGATGTTCTTGTTCTTCTCATCCTGCGCGACATCGATACCGGCCGGGATGTCGAACGTGACCGGATGCGAATGGCCGAGGCTCAGCGCAAGCGACTTTCCCTTGATGGCGGCCTTGTAACCCACACCGATGATCTCGAGCTTCTTTTCGTAGCCCTGGCTGACGCCGATGATCATGTTCTGCATGAGCATCCGTGTGAGCCCGTGCCGTGCACGCGCATCGCGGCTGTCATCCTTGCGCGTGACTTTCGCCTCGCTGCCTTCGGCGGTAACCGTCACCTCGGGCAGAAGCTTGTACGTGAGTTCGCCTTTCGATCCCTTCACATGCAACACGCCAGACTTCACCTCGACGGTGACGCCGGAAGGAATAGCCACTGATTTTGCACCGATTCGAGACATGAGAGTGATGAGGTTGAGAGTGAGGTAATGGAAGTGCTTGGGCCCTTCTCCCCGCGGGAGAAGGTGGCGCCGCAGCGCCGGATGAGGGCCGTCAGGAAATAGTAAACAGTACTTCTCCGCCGATCTTCCGTCTCCGCGCTTCTTTATCCGTGATCAGTCCCTGGCTTGTCGTGAGAACGGCGATGCCGAATCCCTGCAGGACGGGACGGATGGTGGAAGACGATGTGTAGGCGCGGCGTCCCGGCTTGCTGACGCGCTTGAGTTCGAGAGCGGGCCTGTCGGGGTTGAAGGTGATTTCGAGATCCTGCTTGGGCTCCTCGCCAACAACGGTTACGTCGGCAATCCATCCTTCGGCCTTGAGCAGTTCGAGGAGAGCCAGTTTGATCTTGGACCACGGAGCGCGGCATGTGAGCCTGCGCGCATGCTGCGCATTGCGCATCCGGGTGACAAGATCGCCGATGGGGTCAGAAACGATAACCATGTGATATTGAGAGTGAGGTGGTGAGGGTGGTTGGGCCCTTCTCCCCGCGGGAGAAGGTGGCGCTAGCGCTCCGGATGAGGGCCCGGATGAGGGCTACCAGGATGACTTGGTGATACCAGGAATCTGTCCGCTGATCGCAAGCTCCCGGAAACAAATACGGCACATCGCGAAGAATCGCATATATCCGTGACGCCGTCCGCAGAGCTTGCAGCGGTTGTACACGCGGGTCGGGTACGACGGTTTCTTACCGGCACGCTTCGCCTTGAGATATTCTTCCAGCCGGTTTCGTTGACTGAGGACAAGAGAGAGACGGGCCATGGGAGGTTAAACGGATGAATGGGGGTAGGGGCACATCGTGATGCGCCCTGGGGGAGGATCACGAGCCGGCAGTATCGCCGGTTTTGGCTTCGGAATCAACCTTCCCGGCAGCATTTGCGCCGGAAGATTTCGAGGGCGTGGAGGACTTTCTGTCCGGTGCAAACGGCATCTGCATAAGCTTCAGGAGCGCACGGCCATAATCATCGCGACCGGCAGTTGTTGTGATCTGGATCTGCATGCAGAAAATCTTGGTCGTATCGGCAGTGGGCACCTCGGGGAAAATAGTGTGATGCTTGAGACCGATGGCATAGTTGCCGCGGCCGTCGAGCTTGCCGGGCAGACCGCGGAAGTCGCGGATGCGGGGCAGGACGTAACTGATGAGGCGGTCGAGGAACTCCTCCATGCGGCGGCCACGGAGCGTGACCATTGCGCCGACGGTGCCGCCCTGGCGGGTCTTGAAGTTCGAGATAGCGATACGTGCCGGGCGGAAGATCGGCTTCTGGCCGGTGATCCGCTTGATCGTTTCGGAGATATATTCGTGGAGCTCTTTGCTGTCCATTTTCGTCTTGTTGATACCCACGTTCACGATCACCTTCTGCAGGCGGGGCAGGGCGTGAAGGTTTTTGATGCCGAGCTCTTTTTTGAGAGCGTCTGCAATGGGTCCGCGGAGCCGGTCATGGAGGGAGTCGTACTTGGTCATTGGTGAGGGTTAGGAACCGCGCCCACCAGACCGGTGGACCTGCGACTGCTGTTCGGGAACGGTGTGATCCTGCTTCATATGCGAGCCTTCAACATCAGCGCCCTGGATATCGCCGGCGCCAAAGCCCATCTTCTTCCAGAACGGACTCTTCTTGGCAGGAACCGGAAGGTCCTTGGCTTCTTTGGTATCTTTCGACTCAACCTTTGCTTTCGAATCGGTTGCCTTTTTCGTCTCTTTCTTCGGCTTCACAGCCTTAACCTCCTCTCCGCTGATCTTGCTGACGCGGATTTTGACGCCCTTGTCGCTCACCTTGTAACCGATGCGCGCGGGCTTGCCGGTCTTAGGGTCGAGAATCATCACGTTGCTTGCCGAGAGCGCAGCCTCGTACTTGAGGATGCGACCGGCCTGCTGGAATGTCTTTTTCACATGACGCGTGCGCATGTTGATGCCCCCCACCACAACGCGGTTGTCTTCCTGCAGAACGCGCAGGATCGTGCCGGTCTTGCCTTTGTCTTTGCCGGAGATGACGAGGACGATATCGCCCGTATGAAGTTTCATAATACGTCGGGTGCCTGGGAAATAATTTTCTGATACCCGCGACCACGCAGTTCGCGGGCGACGGGACCAAAGACGCGGGTGCCCTTGGGCATGCCGTCTTTCTGGATGATGACGCAGGCGTTGTCGTCAAACCGGATAGCGCTTCCGTCCTTGCGACGGGTCATCTGGCGCGTGCGGACGACAACGGCTGTTTCAATGGTCTTCTTGCGGACGGTGCCCCGGGGTGCGGCCTCTTTGATGACAACGATGATGATGTCGCCCACGTACGCATACCGGCGGCGGCTAGATCCGAGCACGCGGATGCACATGGCGACTTTGCCACCTGTATTATCCGCCACATTGAGCATGGATTGCTGCTGGATCATGAGACGGAGGGAACCGGAGAATCAATCTTGGATTTTGATG
>CAYGGB010000060.1:0-5995 GCA_964349295.1 uncultured Candidatus Peribacteria bacterium
CTCTCCAGTTCCTGAACTCTTCCACAGGGTCCCTCATCGAATCCTTCAAGAACATCTTCCTCGCATCATCGACGGGATCTCTCAAGACCGACTTCGGATTCCAGTTCATTCAATCATCAACTGGCGCGCTTGGAGCAGCCTTCAGTGAGCAGTTCGTTGCATCATCTACAGGATCCCTCCGCGCAGCCTTCAATAACAGCTACGTCAATACCTCAGGGGACACCATGACGGGCGGTCTGCTGATTTCCAGTGATGGAGGCGTCATTGATGCCGAGCTTCTTCTGGAGATTGCGGGAACGGCTTCCGGCAGGACTCTTCATACTCAGGATTCTCTCACTTCCTCTGGCATCCTTGTAATCGAGCGCCCCGAAGACAGCCAATTCATCAGTCTGAAAGACACAACGAACGCCCGCGCCGCCGGAATCTACACAGGCTCCGGCAGCCCGTTCGGCGTCGTCTCGGCCGGCACTGGATCGCTCTACCTGGATAACTACACGGGCAGGGCTTACCTGAGCCAGGGTGGGGGAGGGGGCAATGCGGGCTGGAGGATGCTGCTGACCGGAACGGCCACAGGCAGCACCTACCCCGACCGCGCCAGCGTGTGGGCCGATGAAGTGACGGTGACTGCCGGCGCTGCCCTGCTACAGACTACGGATGCCAGCCAGGCGTACGCCCGATATGCCCAGCAGACCACTCCATTAGATGGAGATGCGTTTACAAGCGGATTCTTCCTGAGAAGCGGAACGTATACCTTCGGTGCTTTGGGTATGACGCAGTCCAACGTGGGTATAATCGATTGGTACATTGATGGAGTGCTCGCCGTTTCAGGACAAGATTGGTACAGTGCCGGCTTGACATACAACGTCATAAAAACGGAAACAGTTACCGTAACAGGGGATGGTTACCATGTGTTGACAGGGGTCATAAACGGCAAGACCGGGAGCAACTACTACTATCTCCTGACCAAAATGTGGTTCTTCCCCGCCATCGACGAAACCCACCGCTCCCCCGGCGCTGACTATGCCGAGTGGTTCCGGGCTTCCGATTTCGATCTGAAGCCAGGCGAACTCGTGTGTATCGATCCCCTCAGCCAAAATACCGTCAAGCGCTGTGCCAACGAAGCCGACCCCAACGTGATGGGCATCGTCTCCACCAATCCGTCTTTCGTAGGCAATGATGTGTTCGATGGGATGCCCGTTCCCGGCTACGCCCTGATCGGTCTCATCGGTCAGCTGCCGGCGAAGTCGATGGTGGATCCGTTTGCTGGATCCGGAGCCGATGTCATCCGGCCGGGAGATTCTCTCACGCCCGCATCGCGGCCGGGGTACGCACGCAAGGCAAAAGCGGGTGAACCGACTGTCGGTGTCGCGCTCGAAGGTCTTGCAGAAGGCGAAGGTGTCATCAACGTCCTCGTCGCCCGCCGCAACGGTTCGCTCACGTCTGATGCAGTCTCCGACCGCGTGATGCAGACGATCAAAGACCTCCGCATCGAAGAAGATCTGAAGGTGGCGATGCAGGAGAGCATGCAGAGTCTCTCCTCCTCCGGTGCCTTCATGCAGCCGATTAGTGAAGAAGTGAAGAGACAGCTGTCGGCCATCACCCAGAAATCTTCCGGCACCGATGCGAACTATGCAGAATGGTTCACGGTCGTGGGCGATCCCGTGCATGCCGGTGATGTTCTCTGTGCCAACGGGTTGCAGGACAGGGGAGTAGAACTGTGCCAGAGTCCTGCAAACCATAACGCCATCGGCGTCGTCACGGACCAGGTCACCTTTACCGGCAACGATAAAAATACCGTGGAAAATCCCACTCTCGTCGCCCTCTTCGGCCAGACGAACGTACATGCTTCCGCCGAAAGCATGTCCATCCGTGCAGGCGATCCCCTCACCACATCGTCGGGGCAGGGATACGTCCGCAGGGCAAATAAGGGCGAAGCGGTGATCGGTATCGCGGTCGATGGTCTTGCGTCCGGTATCGGTGACATCCGGATGATCCTCTCACGCGGCAAAATGTCAGAGATTGCCAGGACGCTCCATCAGGCGGCACTTGCCCGTATCGCTTCCATGCCGCAGAACCCGGGTCTCCAGGCCATCCTGTCGCAGGAAGCTGCGGGGAGCACGGTTGATGCAAAGATTGCCGGGCAGGAGGAGCGGATCGCTGCCATGGAACAGCAGGTATCCGCCTCTGTTCTTGGTCCCGTGATTCATGATCCTGTATCTCCTGTCACAAATTCCGGTTCATTCTCCGGCGCTCTTGCGGCAGACACGCTTTCACTCGAAGACACGCTGTCTGTCGGCGGTGATACGCGCCTCGGCGGCGACCTGTATCTGGAGGGTGCGCTAAAGGCGTCGAATCTCTTTATCCCCGGCATGCTCCAGATCGATGGCGATCTTCAGACATCCACTCTGTCTGTCGCTTCCGGTGCCGTAGTCAAAGGACCTCTCACCGTCTACGGTGCGATTAATCTTGCAGCCGGTTCCACGCTCAATTTCGGATCCGGCGCATCGCTGGATATCTCCAACCTCATGGTTCGCGGCGCCCTGCATGTGCTGGGTCCCGTCACCATCGAAGGTCTTGCCACGTTCCTGGGCGATGTGGATATCCAGGGTGAGTTGAGCGTATCGGTCCGTCAGGCAGGTCTGGCCAATATTTCTTCTAATGAAACATTGGTTACTGTTCCTTTCGATCCTGCATTCAGGACGCTCCCCGTTATCCAGGCAACGCCGCAGGGCAGGGTTGGCTCGGAGTGGTGGATCGATTTCTCGTCGTCCACAGGATTCATCATCCGGGTCGATCTTCCGGCGCTGCAGCCCATCACGTTCTCGTGGCTTGCTGTCGGCACTTCCTCTCTGCCTGCCGCTGATCTTGCAGATTCCCAGGAATCCTCCAGTTCCTCATCATCGTCAGTGGAGTCCGTATCTGATCCGCAAAACCCAGGAGGTCTTCTGGGATTCCCCGTTGATGCCCAGGGAGTTCCTGTCTCTTCCAGTGCTGTCTGGAACAACTGCATCCGGAATATTCCGACAGTGGATGACACAGGACAGCCTCTCAGTTGCGCGCGCTATCACGATGGATACATCTGGGAACATCCGGATCTGGGAATATCGTTTGTCTATAACACATCGCTGACACCGGCACTGCTGCAACTGCCGGAAGGATATGTGAGTACGGCCCAAGCGACAGAGGGAACACAGGGGACAGACGGAGCGACAGAAGGAGTAAATAGGACAGAGGGAATAGAGGCGACGACGTCCAGTTCTGACAGTTCCTCCTCAGTCGCGTTAGAAGAATCTTCTGCCAGCTCCATAGAATCATCCAGCGCATCAAGCGTATTCAGTGAATCAAGTCAGAGCAGTGAGGCGTCGTCTGAATCACCCGCATTGACCGGATCGTCGTCCCTCTCCTCCGAGCCCGTCCCCGAACCCGTTTCTCCGGAACCCGAAACTCTGCCGTTATTCACTCCCATCCAGCCCTGATTCCGGGGGGGGCGTTCCACACCCCTGTGGAACGTCCGATATCCTTTTTCAGAAGCCAAAAACAAGATATCTCAAAAAGAAAATTGCTGAAGAGTATTGCGGAGACCAGATAGCCCCCGTTAGGCTTGTCGCATGTCCGTAAAAAAGCGAATCACTCTTCGGGATATTCTGGCTCATATTCAGGGCCTTCGAAACGAACTTACCGATCGGTTTGATGGGGTGGAAAGCCGGTTGGAAAAAGTTGAAAATAAGTTGAGTGGTGTGGAATTTCGCCTGGACAGGATCGATGCCACTCTCAAGCCGTCCTTTGAGCGTCTTCAGATCACTGTCCGCGATCACGGCGGACGTATCCGCGCACTGGAAGCAGTACGACGGTAACAGATTTGATTGCTGATGACGTTCACGCCCTTTTTCGTGCCACAACTTCCATCATATCGCCAAGATTCAGTTTGAGCTGCTTGTCTGCAAGTCCCAGTATCGTGAAGAATTTGACCGTGGCGCGACCCAATGCCGGACTGAAATGTTCCAGACGGCTCGCCCAGTACCCGATCGTGAACACGCGTGTGTAGGTTCGTGAAATGACGACGTCATAGCCGTGTTTCTCCAGCAGTTTCTTCATCGTCGCCTGCGAAAAATAATGAAGGTGCAGGGGATTGATGCCCCACCATTTCGCGCGGAGCATCCGGGCCACGAATCCGCCGATGTCCGGCGTGGTGATGTACACGAGACCGCCCGGGCCGAGCAGTGTCCGGATGCGGTCAAGCAACAGTCCCGGTTCGGGATCATGTTCGATGTAATCGAGCATCGTGATCACGTCGAACGACGCCGATCCGTCCGGATAGGAATGGACGGTGCCCTCGTACACGTTCAGATTGCGGGTATTGGCACGTCGCGCTGCCCATGCGGAGAGTTCCACACCTGCCACATCCCATCCGCGCTGCCGCGCTTCGAACAGAAACCCTCCCGTCGCGCATCCGATGTCCATCAGGCGCCCTTTCGGCGGCATGTTCCGTGTGTGATCGATCAACGACAGCCCTCCGCGGAACGTCAGTCGCCGCGTTTCTTCTTCGCGGTCATACAGTTCATCCTCCATCGAGGCATACAGCTGTTTCAGCTGGTCATCCGTCAGCTTCCAGTCCGAGAAAACAAATCCGCACCGGGTGCAGCGCCAGATATCCCAACAGGGCGTATGGTCTTCCTCCGTAATCCGATACGCCGTGGGAATCAGTTTCGTCTTTGCGCGGAAATGCAGGACAGCCGGAGCCTCGCCGCAAACAAGACAGTTGCATTTCATATCCGTGCCGACCTGCCAGATTCTTCCGTGACCGGCATTCATGATGTGTGTGCGGAAAAGAGAGGGGACGACCGGATTTTCCACTTGTGGAGGCGGAAAAGCAACGACACCCGCAGCACGCCCAGCCCGTACCGGACGCTGCGCCGGAAATTGATGGACGAGGCCTCGGGGAAATATTTTGCAGGGCACGAGATCTCGCCCACCGCATATTCCTTCATCAGAATCTGCGCCAGGAGTTCATTGTCGAATACAAAGTCTTCGGAGTTCCTGCTGATCGGCAGGCTTTCCAGCACCTCCCGCGAGAACGCGCGGTAGCCGGTGTGGTATTCCGAGAGACGCACGCCCAGCACGATGTTCTGGAACAGCGTCAGGAACCGGTTTGCCCAGAATTTCCACTTTGGCATGTTGCTCACACTGATCTGCCCGATGATCCGTGAGGCGATCACCACGTCGTACGGGCCGTCGACGATCATCGAGCAGAGCGCCGTGAGCAGATGCGGGTCGTACTGGTAATCGGGATGCAGCATCACCACGATATCGGCCCCGCGTTCGAGTGCGGTGCTGTAGCAGGTCTTCTGGTTCCCCCCGTATCCGCGGTTTTTGGTATGCACGATGGTCAGGATTCCCAGATGCTTCGAGAGTTCCGCAGTGTTGTCGGAGCTGCCGTCGTCGACCAGTATCACCTCGTCCACGATGTCCCGGGGAATTTCCCGGAACGTGGGTTCGAGCGTCTTTCCGGCGTTATAGGCAGGCAAAACGACGATAATCTTCTTTCCGTGCAGCATAGATTCCACTCGAGACTATCGTATGGCGCTCTTTCTCCGCAACGCCTGATCCCTGAGCCAATTCCACGCCTGCGCATATCCCGCCCCCGCGAGCGTGGCGTAACAGTAGAGAATGACCATGTGGTACCGCGGAACCGCCTCGATTGCCGCCCCGAGCGCAGCTATATAGAGGATCACGCCGAGAAACAGCATGTACTCTCGTCTCCAGATTGCCCTGAACGAAAGTGCGCATCCGATATAGAGGAGGATCGTCGAAAGAGCTTCCAGTGCGTTGTAGATTTTTCCCCAGCCGTTGACGTATGGCAGGTGCATTTCGACAAGGTAGAACAGGGAATGCCAGAGGTAATTCGGCAGATGAGAGAGGATCGTCATCTTGCTTTCTGCGATGATCCGCTTTTCGGCCTCGCGCCCCTTGAGGGCATCGCCGTATTTCATTCCGC
>CAYGGB010000061.1:0-4821 GCA_964349295.1 uncultured Candidatus Peribacteria bacterium
TTATCCGATCGTTCAGGATCTTCTTTGTAAGATCCTCCGAACGTCTACTCTGGGGAATCATGAAAAAATTATCCCTCGTTCTGTCGGCAGGGCTCCTTGCTGGAGCGGCCATGGCGGATGAGCAGGCGGAACCGCTGATCAAACAACTTGGATCCCGCAATCATCAGGTTCGGGCATCCGCTTATAATCTTCTGAAGGGAAAAACAGATGCCGATACTCTCAAAAAACTGGAGGCGGCAACAAAATCCAAAGACGTCGAAACCGCCCGCCGCGCGGCCGATCTTCTTACGCCTCAGCGTGACCGACAGACGGAGAAGGCCATTGAGGAGCAGATACTAAAAATCGGGAGGGAGTGCGAGTGGCAATTTCCCTGGATCACCTGCGCATCGGACCAGCATCCTGAGGGGTTACGTGATTATTACTATGGAAAAGCGTCTGGAACATCCACGCGGCCGGACTGGTGGCGACACCGCCATGCCACAGAACTTTTTCTCACAGATCTTCTCAGGGTCGGGGAGGATGTCCGTCCACTGGTAGAGGCAATGAAGAAAAGAGAGTTGATCCACAGAAAGGATCTGAAGCTTCCGCCGACATGGTCGGAATGATTCCTCAGGCGCCCGATCATCCACGGGCTGAGTCGAGCAACGTAAATGCCAAGAAATGGCTTCTGTCTGCCAATATATAACCATCTCTCCAGCTTTTTCTTTGCGGGAAAATGTCAGCGTCTACCATGGGGTTATGAAAAAGCTTCCCCTCGCTCTGTCCGCCGCGCTCCTCTCTGGAATGGCTGCAGCCGATGAGCAGGCTGGGCCGTTGATTGATCAGCTTAAATCCGGTGATTTTCGTGTCCGAGAAAGTGCATACAGGGTGCTCCAGACGAAAACAGATCCGGATACACTCAAAAAACTCGAAGCGGCAACGAAGTCTGCCGACGTCGAAACCGCCCGTCGTGCGGCTGATATTCTGAGGCCCCATCGGGAACGGGTGGCGCACACAGCCGCAGAGAAGGCCATTGAAGAGCATATGGAAAGAATCATGATGGCGTGCGACGGGATACTTCCATCGATCGGTGTATCGGGTCTGGATGGTGACGGCCAACGATTTTATTTTGACAAAGCAAAGGGTGTTCCCAGATCTCCAGGATGGGGGAAGCTCCGGGATGCGTCGAGACTGTATTTTCTCGATCTGCTCCGCCGCGGACATACAGATCTTATGCCGTTGGTTGAGAAGATGAAGGCAGAGGAGACGTTGTGGCAGGGGCAATTGGGTCTTCCTCCGACGTGGTCGAAGTGATCCCTCATACCCGCATAACGGTGCACAGCATGCTGTGCACCGTCAAAAGACAGATGTCCTCGTAGGGGCGTTGCATGCAACGCCCCTACGGGCAACGGCTTCCATCTGCGCTAAATCCCATTTCCCCCCACCTCACCGTCTTGTCCGCTCACCCCCTCCCGTGATAGCCTACTTCGTCCCTTTGGGATCGTATGCTCTACGTCCTCGTCCTCTCACTTTCTCTTTTTGGCATTCTTCTGCTGTTCGGCTTCCGGGCGCTGCTGCGTAACCGCGCGGTCCGCAGATTCGTCCGGTCGATCAAACAGCGATTCCAGTCGGCGGAGGATCGCGGTGCGCTTGCGGTGGAGGAAAGGGTCATCCCCCGGTCCCGGAAATCCCCCCGTACGTCTGCAATCGAACTCCAGCAAGTCCGGTCGCTGATCCGTCAGGCGGAAAAAGCAATCGCACAGGAGAAATTTGAGGAAGCCGAGCGTCTCTTTATCCAGGCGCTCACGGTGCAGCCCCAGGCGTACGACGTTCAGGCCATGCTCGCGAAGCTGTACCTGATGACGGCTCGTGAGAACAAAGCCGAAGCGATGTACCGCGAACTTCTTCAAAACCGCGATGATGTTTCGTTCCACAGCAACCTCGGGCTCGCATATTACCGTCAGGGAAAGTACATCGAGGCCTGTCAGGCGTACCAGGAGGCGCTCAACCGAGATCCACAGACACCGGAGCGTTCCGCCGCACTCGGTCGAGCCTGCATCGCCGCACAACGCTTTGACGAAGCCGCGCCATTGCTCGAAAAAGCCACACAGCGCCTTGCGCGTTCAACAGAACTCCTGCGCCTGCTTGCTGATTGTTATCTTCAGTTAGGGAATACGGAGAAAGCGGAGGAGACGTACCGGAGGATCAATAAAATCGAGCCGTATGATGAGGAGGTGAAGGCGAAGTTGTTGAGTTTGGCGAGAGTCTAAAAAAAGATTCAGGATTCAAAGATCAGGCTCAGGTTTTTCCTGCACCCTGATCTCTTCGCCCTGAATCCTCAATATTCAATAACTTCCACTTCGACATCCCCCCGCACCTCACACTGACAGCTGAGCCTGTCGGGATCTTCCGTCACGCCCATATTCTCCTCGCGGTCATTGCGCGGACTCAAGTTCTCCATGCCGCTCTTTACCTTGCACATGCACGTGGTGCAGAAGCCGTTGCCGCCGCACGCGTGTTCCATCGGGATCCCGGCGTCGAGCGCGATCTGAAGTATCGGTTTTCCGGTTTCAGCCTCGACGGTTTTGATCTGGCCGCTGTAATGGAAAGTGA
Source organism: uncultured Candidatus Peribacteria bacterium (assembly GCA_964349295.1). Classification (GTDB taxonomy): domain Bacteria; phylum Patescibacteriota; class Gracilibacteria; order Peribacterales; family Peribacteraceae; genus JABFSS01. The sequence continues at coordinate 2,593 of CAYGGB010000061.1, forward strand.
CTTTGGGCACGGGGAAATCATACCTTCAGATAGCCAAAATCACAGCATTTCTGTATCGTCAGGGCATGAACAAGGCAGCTTCCGGTGCTCTTCTCTCCATCGAAGACCTCCACCTCTCCGTCGAAGACAAAGAGGTCGTTCACGGCATCGATCTCTCCGTCCGCCCCGGCGAGATTCACGCAATCATGGGCCCGAACGGGTCGGGCAAGTCGACACTGGCGAATACGCTGATGGGGCATCCGAAGTATAAGGTCAATTCCGGAACAGCCGAATTCTGCGGAAAGGATCTTCTGGCGCTTTCACCGTCTGATCGGGCGCAGGCCGGACTCTTCCTGGCGTTCCAATATCCCAAGGAGATCGCGGGTGTGACGCTCAGAGGCTTCCTCTTCGCTGCATACAAAGCGCAATCAGCCGTGCGTGATGATCTGCCGAAGATCATTTCGCCGATCAAGTTCAAGAAATTCCTGGAGGAGAAAATGAAGAAGCTGCAGATGGATCCGGCATTTGCAGAACGGTTCCTCAACAAAGGCTTTTCCGGCGGCGAGAAGAAGAAGGCGGAAGTGCTCCAGATGTCGATTCTCAAGCCAAAACTAGCCCTTCTGGACGAAACAGATTCCGGGCTCGATATTGACGCGCTCAAGATCGTCGCCGAAGGGGTCAATCAGATGCGATCCCCCGATTTCTCCGCCGTCATGGTCACGCACTACGCGCGGCTGCTCGATTACGTCGCGCCCAATCACGTGCACGTGATGGTTGCGGGGAGGATTGTGGAGAGTGGGGGAATGGAAGTGGCGCGGGAACTGGAGAAAAACGGATATGCGAAGTATGGAATCAAAGACTGACCATGTAACTTTCTTTCGCGCTGTACGTTATACAGTTAGTCTTCTCCTGTTTCTTTGCCCCCACTTTCTATGGACGATATCCGCACCATCACCATTCGCCCCCCCAACTGGGTCCCGGTCATTGTTCTCCTCGCAGTCGTTATCGGCGGCGGTTTCTATGTGGCCGGCAAAAAGTTGGAAACGAAGGATCACACGCCGACGACCATCTCGGTCAGCGGTGAGGGCAAGTCCACCGCAACTCCCGATATTGCCGAACTCAGCTTTGGCGTTCAGGTGCAGCGGCAGGCAGATGCGAAGACGGCGATGGATATGCTGGGGAAACAGATGCAGGCGGTCTTTGATGCGGTCAAAAAAGCCGGTGTTGAAGAGAAGGACATCACCACTGAGCAGCTCTCGCTCAATCCGGCATTCGATTGGAAGGACGGAGTGCAGACCCCGCGCGGGTTCGATGCCAGCCAGAGCTTGCGGGTCAAAATCCGTGCCATGGACAAGGTCAGTGCGGTTCTTGCAGCCGCAACTGTGGCCGGAGCCAATCAGGCGGGCGGGGTGAACTTTCGGGTCGATGATCCGGAGAAGGCCCGTGCAAGCGCACGGCAGGAAGCAATACAACAGGCACAGAAGAAAGCGCAGGAACTTGCCGTCCAACTGGGCATGACGCTCGGCAAACTCAAGGGCTTCAGCGAGGGGGGCGGATACTCGCCTCCGGTGATGTACGCCCGCGACGCGATGGCAATGGAATCGAAATCCGTGGACGTCGCGCCCACGCCATTGCCGCCGGGGGAGCAGGAAGTACAGGTGCAAGTTAGCCTCACCTATGAGCTTCGGTGAAACTCTTCTTTCGCGGAGAATGAAGAATTAGGAATGAAGAATTAAGCTTAATTCCTAATTCTTGGAGATGAAAGCATTTTCTTTGATATAGAACCTTAATAATCGTTTCGCCTACCGCCCTGCATTGTCCACATCGATGGCATTTCTGTCATGCCACGGGCGGGGAAGAGGACGCAGGGATACATTCTCATTGTTATCTGCCGCGAAGGTGATAGCGTCCCTGGTTGATGCAGACTCTTCATCTTCAGGAAGAAGTATTTCAGCAACTTTCGTCCTACCGGCAGGGCCGCGCTGAAGATCTTCAGGTTCTATGGAGCGAAAATGTTGCATCCACCGAGCAGGCGATGATGCTTGTCGATAAGGTGGTGCGGAACTCCATTGCCTTCGTGCTTCGGAACCACCCGGGTATGGACGAGAAAGACATTATCGCGCTTTCTGACAGAGCCCGGAGAGACGCGAATGAAACTCTTTTGGGATGGACGTCGGATGATCTTCGCCGTTATTTTTATGAAGTTCTTGAGGGGCCGTCGCCGGATATCCCGGCCCCTGAATCATCTTC
>CAYGGB010000061.1:4831-5834 GCA_964349295.1 uncultured Candidatus Peribacteria bacterium
CATGCCGTCCTCATGCAGTCATTGTTTGGAAAGATTGAGGAATGGACCGACAGACTCAAAATTGTTCTTCGGGAAGAGGAAGCTCTGCAGCCTGATCGGGAGATACTTACCCAGTTCGTTCTGGATCTTATCTCCAGCACCGAAAGCGATTTCAATGAACAGGGCGGCATGGACGAATCTCCTGACGATATGACGCTGCTTGTGCGCGAAAAAATGGATGCAATCATTTTTGGCATGGCGGAATGGGAGCTGGCAAAACTCTATCTTCGCGCACAGGAGCCGCCGGAGAATATTTGGGCGTAGAATAGGTGTATGGACATCTACGCTTTCCTCGATCAGCACGGCATCCCGTACCAGCGTTTCGATCACGAGGCGGTGTTCACCTGCGAACAGGCCAAAGAGATCCGGACAGAACCGATGCCGGGCAAAGACACGAAAAATCTTTTTCTGCGGGACGAGAAAGGGAAGCAGCATTTTCTGGTGGTCGTCGGCCATGAGAAACAGGTTGATCTGAAAGCGTTGAAGCAGGTTTTCGGCACGCAGAAGCTCTCTTTCGCATCACCCGAACGGCTTCTTGCGTATCTTGGTCTTACGCCGGGATCCGTCACGATTCTCGGACTCGTCAACGACACCAGTCACGCCGTCGAGGTGTTTGTCGACAACGCTGTGTGGAATGCTGAAGCTCTCTGCTGTCATCCGTTGATCAATACCGCGACGCTCAGTATCCCGCATGACGGGATTGTGAAGTTTCTTGAGGTGACGGGGCACAAGCTAAATATCATTGATGTGCCCAGCCAAAGCCACTCGCAAGAACAGGTGAAAACCGGTATACTGTAGAGAAATGATCTCTCACCACACGACACACTTTTCACTGCATAAATTTCTCCAGCGACTCGCTGATCTTCCAACGCGAGTGCTCCTGGCGGTGTGGATTCTGATGGTCGTGGGATTTGCAGCTGCGTTTTATTTTCTCAGCATGCACGGCGACGGCAGCAACGGAGTC
>CAYGGB010000062.1:0-5802 GCA_964349295.1 uncultured Candidatus Peribacteria bacterium
CTGCGGGACATCCACAACGAAAATATCGTTCTGTTGCGGCCGCCATCCGGCTACAGCGGCAGACGATTCGGTGACAGTGGTCTCTGCCGCCGCAAGAGCGGAGGAGGGGAGTGCGGTCACCAATGCAATGCCGAAGATGAGGAAGAATCTTCGAACCAAAGCATGTAATATTATTACATTTATGAAAATAGTCAATGATACAAATTAAGGCTTAAAACAGAGCCAAAATGGACTTTTGGTGTCAATAGTATATACATACTTGAATATATTTTGTATACAAGAATAATCACGGCGGAGGGCAAGGGCAAACAATTGTTGTTTCCGCCGGATCTCGTAGAATTTCCGTATGTCACCCGGTCATATCTCTGTACTCCAGAGCGAAGTCCTTGAGATTCTTACGCCGTCTGCCGGTGACTGCGTTCTGGACTGCACGCTCGGTCTTGGTGGGCACGCAGCTGCATTTCTTGGAGCAACCGGTCCCGATGGACGTCTGACTGGACTGGATGCCGATACAGGCAATCTCCGGGAAGCAGAAAAACGATTGGGCATGTTCAGTGGCCGTGTGACACTTCATCAGATGAACTTCCGCGACGCACAGTCCGTCATCACAACTCCTGTTGACATTGTCTTTGCCGATCTCGGTCTCAGCTCACCGCACCTGGACGATCCCGGGAGGGGATTCACATTCCGTGCATCCGCCCCTCTCGATATGCGGTACGACCGGTCATCGGGACTCTCCGCCGCGGAGCTGATCCTTTCGTCGACGGAGGACCATCTGACGGGCATTTTCCGCGATTATGGTGAACTCCAGCGAAGCCGTATTCTGGCGCAGGCGCTCCATGTGCATTTTCACGCCGAAACCCGTCCCGTTGACCAATGGCTGACGGACGATGTGGTGACATGCGTCGAAAAAGTCTTCACCTGGCGCGCACCCAGGGTTCTCCCGCAGGTCTTCCAGGCGCTGCGTATTGCCGTGAATGATGAAGTGGGCGCATTACAGTCATTGATTAATTGCCTCGGGCAGATCGTCAGGCCGGGTGGTCGAGTGGGTATCATCAGTTATCACTCTCTCGAGGATCGCTTGGTAAAGCAGACTTTCCGTGCATGGAGCACACCGGTGCTCGACCAGACAACCGGTCAGATTGCGACGCCGGCACCGTGGGAACTGCTGACAAGGAAAGCTGTCACGCCGTCAGACAAGGAACTGGCCGACAATCCCCGGTCACGAAGCGCAAAATTCCGGGCTATTCGCAGGATATCGTGATAGTTGACGGAATATAAATTGCAGTCGCGGGTCGAAGACACGCGCTGGGGTGCAAAAAAATTGCAACTTCGTCTCATTCGTTTCATACTTGACCGCCAGATGGCCTCGCTCCCGACATTTTCCCGCATGTTTGCTCTCCCGTTTTTTGCTCCGTCTTCCGACATGCCGCGCCGTGCGTCGCTCGGTCGGTTGATCAATCAGAGCACGGCATTGCTCATGGTCTGTATCGGTGCACTGATCCTGGGATTGGCGCTGCTTATCCTGTTCCATGAGAACGCCAATGCGACCAAAGGTTACAGTCTGCGTAAACTCGAGAACCAGCGCTCCATTCTTCTGCTGCAGCAGGAAGTGCTCAACATGCAGATCGCCGAGGCGCAGGCACTCGAAAGTCTGCAGAACGATCCGGTCATCGCGGGCATGATCCCCGCGGCAAAATTGCGGTATACACAGCAGGATCCGGTGGTAGCGGTGGTACGCGAGTAGGATTCAGGTTTCAAAATCAGGGTTAGGAATATTTTATAATTACCCTGAGCCTGTTGTTTTGAATCCTGGACCTTCACCCGACAGTTCTCACCTGCACCGTGCTGTAACTTTTTTCATGCGCTTTCGCATCTGTCACCAGAACGAACTTGTCGCCTTTCTTCAGCAGTCCTGCTTTTTTGACCGTACCCATGGAATGTTCCACCGTGCGCTCGGGATCCGCGCTGAACTTTGTGAGAAGGGGAAACACGCCGAACACGATCTGAAGCCTGCGCTGAGCTTTTTCTTCTGGTGTGAGGGCGATCACGGGGAGGTACGGACGGAATCGCGCTATATCCAGAGCGGTCTGCCCTGTGCGGGTCATCACGACGATAGCCGAAACGTTCGATGACAATGCGAGTGATACAGCTGCCTCGGCCTGCGCGTCGCGGTCGTTGCGGATCTCTGCACGGAGCATCTTGTGCGACTGGCTCAGATGACGTTCCGTTTCTCGCAAAACCCGGTCCATGGCATCGAGCGCGAGCAGGGGATGCGCCCCGCTGGCCGTTTCACCCGAGAGCATCGTCATGTCGGTTGCCGTGGTGGCGGCATGGGCGATATCGGTCACTTCGGCGCGTGTGGGCATCGGGTTCTCGATCATGCTTTCGAGCATGTGCGTTGCAACGATGACGGGCTTTCCGGCCGCGCGCGACCGTTCCACCATCACATCCTGCACCACCGGCACCTGTTCGAAGGGGATTTCGGCACCCAGATCGCCGCGGGCTACCATCATGCCGTCGGACACGCCGATGATCGCATCGAGGTTCTTGACGCCCTGCCGCGTCTCGATTTTGGCGATCAGTCCGATGTCCGCCTTTCTCTTCTTCAGCCATGTTCGCACCTCTTCGATTTCGGACGCTTCGCGGATGAACGACAACCCGAGAAAATCGACGCCTTCATCTGCGCCTGTTTCAATGCTTTTCCAGTCGCCCGACGTGAGCGACGGCATGTCGAGATTTGCTCCGGGAAGGTTCACATGGCGCCGCGAGCCGATCGTGCCGTCCTGGTTTGCCCGTGCGAGAACACTGCCGTCCTTGCCCGTCGATATGAGCTTGAATGATATTTTGCCGTTATCGAGGAGAATCATCTCGGCATCCTGCACGTCTTTGGCAAATTCCTTGTGGTCGACGGTAATGACCTGATTCTTTATTTTCGGGAGCGCTTTGGGGGAGAATACCACTAGTTCGCCGCGTTTGATCGTGAGCGGCACCGTCACCGTTCCCGTCCGGACCTCGGCACCCATAGTGTCGAGAAGAATACCGACACACGACGGCATCGCGCCTTCCTTTGCGAGTTTTTTGTTCAGGGCCTTTACCATCCGGATGGTTTTGCGGTGCTGGTCTAGGTTTCCGTGCGACAAATTGATACGCGCAACATTCATGCCGCCGCGGGCAAGAGCCTCGATCTGCTGTGGAGTTCCCGCAGTCGGTCCGAGCGTACAGATGATTTTGGTCAGTCGTCGCATTGCGCAGACAGTACACGCTTCTTAATTTTTTTCCAGTTCCGTTTTTGCGCGAAAAAGATCCCGTAGCAATCCGAGCAGACCGAATGTCGAGAACAGTGCCTTGAAGAGCGACCGGAAAAGCGTGTACACGCCGATGCATCCCATCAGGTATCCGATGAAGTAGGGCAGTGAGAACGCATCGCGAAGCCATTTGGACAGAACAGGCAGCAGAGCAATGCTGAGCTCCGGACTTTCCAGTCCAGCAGCAACGAGTCCCGCAATCCACAGAATGATCAGCGCGAGGCGGACAATAAACAGTAGCCGGGAGTACGTACGCTGTGCATTCGCCGATCCTGCATATTCCTCATACAGTTCGGGAGACAGTGTGATCCAGAGAAATACTGCACCGAGTGCGACGGAAAGAGTCATACTGAGAGGCTCCGCTTCGATAGCGCCAAATACAGTGAGAGTCGTGAAGAGTGTCAGCAAAAAGTGACCGATGGTGACAGTCAGAACCGTGTCAATTTCTCCGGGAATACGTAGCGACATCGTGAGCCGTCCGATCACTGAAAAAATACCCAGCACGATCCAGCTGTACACGAAACCGATCAGACCCAGCTGCAACAGGAAAACTGTGAGCAGCCGATGCCCCTCCGGGATCCATGACATGAAATCCATGGAGACAAGTCTACCACTCGCGCTAGTACAAACCGAAAATCTTCCAGTCGATGCTGATACTGCCTCCACCCATCGTCACCAATGCCAGCGCAGCACAAAGAATGGTCAGATCAAACTCCCATCCTGTTTTGTCCATCGCCGTGAACGGCACATGCCACTTCGCGATTTTGCTGTATATCGCTCCCAGCATGATCACAATGATCAACACCGCGCCCAGCTGCGTGAAAAGACCCAGTACCATCGAGATGGCAATTGCAGTTTCGGCGAGTCCCACGCCCCAGATTGTTTCGGGTGTCATTCCCATTTTCGGTCCCATCTCCCGGTGCATCTTCATCTTCGGCGGACCGTGCACAAAGAAAATTGCTGCGAGAGCGAGGCGGAGTGCAAGGATGGTCCAGGGAGTGAGAAGATAGAGGAGGGAGGACATGGGGGAATGGGGAAGTCTGGTATTTTATCGCGGGCCGGTCATTTCCAGTGGAACATCCGGAAAGGAGAGAGTCACGCGAGTGCTGATACGGATCCTGTGAGCAGTATACAGCGTCACACTGTGCGGAACACCGCCGGCGAACGATTGGTGTGTTGCTTCAATGGTATTCAGACCATGAACGAAGGACAGGTGTTTCTCGCTTTCTTTTGACCTCACTACACACCTGATCTGATTCCAGGGAATGCGATCCTGGCCGTAGGACAGGCACGAGAGCCTGAGTTCATACCGGCCGTCATCGTCTGGTTTTTTAGAGATGCCATGATAAAGAACGGGAATCGTTTCAGGTTTCAGTCGCTCCGCAGTATGGATGTCGGCGACCGGCAGTTGCAGCGTGTGCGATGCCGTCACATCACAGGTGATCTCGATGTGTGCACGATCACCCTCCCGTTTCGGCCGGGGAAGCGAAAGGATCATAGATTCGTCCGCATTCCTTTTTTTGATGACGACGGGGACATTCCTCACCTCGCCGTCAGGCATCCGGGCCGTGGCACGTATGCATTCCCACTCCCGAAGTTCAAGTTTGGGTTCGAGAAAAATACGCACAGCATTTTTCTTCGGAGTCAGTTGCCCATACACGGCGCCGATGGATGTGATGATAATATCTTCTTTCCCGTTCACGGTCAGAAGATCCACTCTTCCCAATCCTACCTCATTGGGAACGAATCGCTGGCCAGTATCGGTGCGCAATGTGCGCAGCGTGGTCCATAGATCCTGCGGGCCCTTCATATTCTTTTCTGCCGGCGTGCCGACTTTTGAATTTTTAAGCGCATTGTCGGGATGGAAGAATCCCTTCATCTGCGGTTCGAGTTGCAGCAGCGCGTTCTCCACAGACATTCCCGCTTTCGGCTCCTCGCATGTCGTTCCGACGAACGGTACTTCAAATGCTGTTCTCCCGATGGCTGTGTGGATATCTTTCAGGCGGCTGATGCCTTCTGCAGAGACGCGAACGGCGCGACCTTCGGAAACGATTTGCAGAGATTTCCGGTCGTCGGACACCGTGGGAGTCAGCAGTGGCATCCACGACGGCGGTCGCCCTTCCTTCAGATATATGCGTCTGCCCTCATCGATCAGAAATTTGTGAGAGTCGGCGCGCGTTGCATGTGAATTTTTTTCAAGATCAGTGATTTTACGGAAAATCTCGCCCGTTGGAACATGTTCTACAGGTGCGTTCGCATTCTGGCCTGCAGCGTATTTTCCCGCTTCTCCCGCCGCAAGAACACCTGCGACAAGCATTGCCCGAAAAAGACTCTGCCAGCGGCTGGTCTGGCGTGCGGCTTCGGATGGTTGGGATAGAGCCGCATCAGGACAGTTTTCGATAGCTGCTTCCTGGCTTTTCATAAAGAAAGAAAGCGTATTCTGCTCTTCTGCCATTCTCAAGGTGAACACTGGTCGAATGGTACCCCCGGTAGG
>CAYGGB010000063.1:0-5765 GCA_964349295.1 uncultured Candidatus Peribacteria bacterium
GTATAGATCCGCACCCGTCGTCCCAGCGCCTCCTGAAATCTTTTCCATTCCAGTGACTGCCAGAGCGAGCCGTCCGGGTGCGACCGGAGCCAGGCGTCATATGCCTGAAGGTCGTCCGATGAGGTAAGAAGTCGTATCTCCATACGTCCCAGAGTATACTCAGCCCATGCTTTTCACTCTCCCAAAACTCCCCTACGGCTACGATGCTCTGGAGCCGCATATTGATGCGAAGACGATGGAAATCCACCATACGAAGCATCACCAGGCGTATGTCGACAAAGTGAACAAGGCTTTGGAAGGCACAGAATGGGCGGAGAAGGGGATTGAAGAGATTTTGAAGAACCTTGATAAGCTTCCTGCCGATAAAAAGAAGGCAGTCCAGAACAACGGCGGTGGGCATTACAATCACAGTCTTTTCTGGACGATCATGAGTGCAAAAGGTGGGGGCAGGCCTTCCGGAGACATTCTGAAAGCACTCGAAGCGGCTTTCGGATCGTTCGAGGATTTCCAGAAGAAATTCGAGGAGACGGCGGCCAATCAATTCGGCTCTGGTTGGGCGTGGCTGTACGTCGACTCAGGAAAGCTCGCTCTCAAAGGATATCCGAATCAGGATTCACCTATGATGGAAGGCAAAATCCCGATTCTCGGTTTGGATGTCTGGGAACATGCGTACTACCTCAAATACCAGAACAAGCGGCCGGACTACGCGAAGGCGTTCTGGCAAGTCGTAGAATGGAAAGAGGTCGGACGCAGATTTGCCGAAGCCCTGAATCCATGAGCCATCCTGAGCTTGTCGAAGGATGGAACGTTGTGGATTGGAAAGAGGTGGAGAAGCGGCGGAAGGAGGCCTGCTGACAGCGGAATCGTCGTCCTGACCGATGATTCAGTTTTCTACGTTTTCTTTTTGCCGGTTTTCTTGAGGCCGTTCTGCCCCCGTGCCCTTCCATTGCCGTCGGTATGCAGCTGCTCCTCCACCGTTTCAAAAGCATTCTGCATGCGATTGCCGTTCTTCTTTTCGAATTTTGACATGCCACCGCCTTTCCAGATCTTGTCGATGTTCACGCGGTAGATGTTGTTGTATTTCTCGAGCTCGTTGGGTCCCGCCATCTTGAGCACATCCAGTTCCGGGGCGAACATTTCGCTGTACCGGTCACGGCGGCGGATCAGACGTGTGGTGCCGTCGGGGGCGATCATAATCATCGATGCGCGGCGGATGGTGTTGAAGTTGCAGGCCATCACCTGCGCGTAGCCGCCCACGTCCATCACCGTCAGCAGGTCTCCCGCACGGAGTTTCGGCATTTCGATGCCTTGGACGATCAGATCCCAGCAGTCGCAGGTGTTGCCGGCAACCGTAACACTGTGGATACGGGGGGAATTGAGTTTACTTGCCGGGAGGACGTCGTAATGGACGTCGGTCTGGACCAGTGCATCGGGGATAAAGTTGTAGCTGGAGCCGTCCGCGATCACCACGCGGTCGTTGGCGCCGAGACGCTTGCGCGAAATGACCTTCATCAGACCGATGCCGGCATTGAGGACGATGCTCTTTCCTGGCTCAAAAATGAGCTGCACGGGATGATCGATGCCGTTGCGGTCCAGGACCTGCTGGAAATACCGCGGGAAATCGCGCATTTCCTCAATCGGAAACGCGCTCTGTTCGCCGATCGCTGCCGGAAATCCTCCGCCCAGATCCAGGCGCCGCACACGGACCCCGCGATCCTGGCACCGCTTGATCAGCTTGGCGAAGGCCCGTGCCGCCGCTTTGAAAATCTTGGGGTTATAGACGTACCCTCCCATGAAGTGGAATCCCTGGAAGTCGACGTACGGACTCTTCATCGCCAGGTCCACGGCCCGGTCGGCGTACCCGATGGGAATGCCGTACTTGTTCTTGCGGCTGGACCACGTGCCGATCTGCAGCATCGGATTGATGCGGATCATCAGGTCGATGTGCTTTCGGAGCTTTTTTGCGGTGTCGGCAATGTGTTCAATGTCTTCAATGGAGTCGGCTGTGATCGCCTGAATGCCCATCTTGGCGGCGAAGAACAGATCCTGTTCGGTCTTGAACAGGTTCGTGAACGTCAGCTGCTTCGGTTTGAAATCCGCGAGGAGACCAAGGATCAATTCGCCGACGCTGGAGCAGTCGAGATCGAATCCCTCTTCGCGCACGATACGCAGGATCTCAAGATTACTGGCGCATTTTACCGCGTACTGAAGCCCGATCTTGTCGCCGAACACTTTCTTGAAACGGCGGCAGCGGTCCCGAATTTCACTCTCGACCATCACATAGAGAGGAGTGCCGTACTTTTTGACGATGTCATCCACGCGCACTCCCTCGATCATCATCATGCCGTCACCGGTTTGTGTGAGAAAACTGTTCCACCGGTCGCGCATGTAGCGGGTGTTGACCGGCTGGCCCGTGCTGTGTCGCTTCTTGGAGTCTGGAGGACGTTTCTTCATCTCGAATGGTAGATAAACAATGCGGGATTATAGGTTCGGCACATCACGTGTCAATGATTTTCCTTTTTTCTCCTGTGCAGATTTCTTCGTTCCGGATGATCCGGAAATTCTGAAAAACATATTTTCATTTTTCTTTCGCCGCGGCAGTGTGTAGTCTTCGTCGCTGTATTCATTCCTTTCTTTCTATGGGACCAATCTCCACCTTCATGGAAAAAAATTACAAGCACTTCAACGCCCGCGAAATGCTTGCGGCTGCGAAGTCGTATAAGGAGTTCGTCGACAAGGGTAACAAGATGGTCGTCTCTCTCGCGGGTGCCATGAGCACCGCCGAAATAGGCATCTCCCTTGCACCGATGATCCGTGCGGGAAAAGTTCACGCCATTACCTGCACGGGCGCGAACATCGAGGAAGACATGTTCAACCTCGTTGCAAACACTCGCTACAAGCTGCAACCAGGCTGGCGCACGTTGACCAATGAGCAGGACATGCAGACGCGCATGGAAGGCTTCAACCGTGTTACCGACACCTGTATTCCCGACGACGTGATGATCGAGATCCACGGCGCGCTCCAGAAGCTCTGGATCGAGGCGGGCGAGAAAGGGGAGAGTCACTTCCACTGGCAGTACTTCTACAAACTCATCCGCAGCGGATTCTTCAAGGGCAAGAACGTCATCCCGATGGAAAACTCATGGCTGGTCGCCGCATGCGAGATGGACATCCCCGTCTACACGCCGGGCATGGAGGACTCGACCATCGGCAACATGTTCAGCGCCGATGTGCAGAAGGGGATCGTGAAGAGCTATGCCGTCATCAAGCCGGGTACCGAACTCTTCGCACATCTCACGCAGTGGTACCGCGAGAACGACAAAAAAGGCGAAATCGGTTTCTTCCAGATCGCCGGCGGCATCGCGGGTGACTTCGCCATGTGCGTCACGCCGGGTCTGATCATGGACCACGAAGAGCCGGTCAAACCATGGCGCTACTTCTGCCACATCGGCGACTCCACGCCGTCATACGGATCATATTCCGGCTGTCTCGCCAACGAGAAGATCACCTGGCACAAGATGGACCTGAAGAGCGTCGACTTCGTCATCAACTCTGATGCGTCGATTGTTGCGCCGCTGATTTTCGGGTACGTTTTGGGAAATTGATCGGGTGGCCCTCTCCCCCGACCCCTCCCCCCGAGGGGGAGGGGAGAAATTCGTGAAGAAATCTTCATGTTTTGCAGGAGAGTGTTATTCTTCCCGTATGTCACGCATCGTCACCATCGGCTTGATCCAGATGGGAATGTCCAAAGATCCCGCGGAGAACTTGAAACATGCCCTGGAAAAAATCGGTGAGGCCGCCGCCAAAGGTGCACAGATCATCTGTCTGCCGGAGCTGTTTGCGAGTCAGTACTTCTGCCAGAAGAAAGATGACAAGAGTGCGTTCAAAACTGCTGAAGCGATGCCGGACGGTCCGACGATGAAAGCGCTGTCTGAAGCCGCAAAGAAGCACAAGATCGTACTTGTGGGCGGGTCGATTTTCGAGAAATCGTCTGACGGAAAGTTCTACAACACGACGCCGGTGTTTGATGTCGACGGTTCTGTCATCGGGACATACCGCAAGACGCATATTCCCGAAGATATTCTCTATCACGAAAAACAGTACTTCAGTCCGGGCGATAGTGGCATCAACGTATTTGACACGAAATACGGAAAGATCTGTCCTCTCATCTGTTACGACCAGTGGTATCCGGAAGCCGCCAGAATCGCGGCGATGAAAGGTGCCGAAATAATTTTCTATCCGACGGCCATTGGTGTCATCGATTCTGGTGTCGAGGAAAACATCACGGGCGATTGGGAGCAGATGTGGAGGAATGTGATGCTCGGTCATGCGGCTGCGAACAATGTCTTTGTCTGCGGTCTGAACAGAGTTGGCAAAGAAGACGCGATCACGTTCTGGGGCGGTTCATTCATCGCGGATCCCAGTAGTGCGATCATCAAAAAAGCCGGCAATCAGGAAGAGATCGTCATCGCGAAGTGCGATTTTGGCAGAGTGAAGCCATTGCAGGAGGCGTGGATGTTCATGAAGAACAGACGGCCGGAGGCGTATGGGGATCTTACGAAGAATTAAGAATTATGAATCAAGAATTAAGTACATGTTCATAATTCCTAATTCTTCATTCATAATTCTTCTCCCGTGCAATCATCACCTCCATCATCATTGGGATACAGAATGCCTGCTGAGTGGGAACCCCATGAGGGAACCATCCTCACATGGCCGCACATTCCTGACGGCAAAAAAGATCATCCGCACTGGCCGGGACTCTACGGAAAAATTCCTGCCGTCTGGGCGCGGATGGTCAAGGAACTTGAAACGGGAGAAGATGTTCATCTGGTGATTCATGATCAGGAAACCGAAGACATCGCAAAAAAAGAAATGAAGAAGATCAAAGTGCAGGGTGACCGTGTTCATCTGCACCGGATTCCGAATAATTTTGCATGGGCGCGCGACAACGGACCGATTGTGGTCAAAAATTCTGCAGGAAAGCGGCTTTTCCTAGATTGGAAGCACAATGCGTGGGGCGGACAGTGGGACTATGAACTCGATGACGCTATGCCGACGGCGATCGCGCGGAAGCTCGGTCACCCATCATTCGATGTTCCGATGGTTCTTGAGGGCGGATCAATTGATGTGAACGGAAAGGGGACGCTGATGACCACGGAAAACTGTCTGCTGAATCCCAATCGCAATCCCGGTCTCAGCAAGGAACAGATCGGGCAACATCTCAAAGATCATCTCGGAGTCCGTCACATTCTCTGGCTGGGGGAGGGGATTCAGGGCGATGACACGAGCGGGCATGTGGATGATCTCAGTCGCTTTGTAGGTCCGTCGACGGTTCTGACGATCATCAATGAGAATGAATCTGATCCGGATTTTGCGCCATTACAGGAAAATCTCCGGCGGCTGCAGTCGATGAAAGATCAGGATGGCAAAGCCCTGACGGCCATCACGATCGTCCAGCCGAAACCGGTCTTCGTCGGTGATAAGCGCATTCCTGCAAGCTACGCGAATTTTTATATTGGAAATGAATGTGTGCTGCTGCCGGTCTGGGATGATCCGGCTGATGCGCAGGCAATTGAAACTCTCAAAAAATGTTTTCCCGGGCGAAGAATTGTTCCGATCGATAGTCGGGAACTCACGTGGGGATTGGGATCATTCCATTGCGTGACCCAGCAAATCCCCGCATAACGAAATCCCCCAATTTACGCATAAAATTCCCTTTGCAGCTGCGTAAATATCACTATACTTACTTCACTTCGCAGTGG
>CAYGGB010000064.1:0-5759 GCA_964349295.1 uncultured Candidatus Peribacteria bacterium
GTATCCCCTCATGCAAGCCTACGATTCCGTGATGCTCGACGTCGATTGTGAAATCGGCGGCAATGACCAGTTGTTTAACATGCTCTGCGGTCGAAAATTGCAAAAACGATACAACAAACGTGAGAAATTCGTCCTCACCACAAAGTTGATTGAAGGGACGGATGGCCGGAAAATGAGCAAGACGTACGACAATTGCATCTGGCTGGAGGATACGGCAAAAGATATGTACGCAAAATTGCTCATGGTTAAAGATGAATTGATTTTGACATACCTGGAATGCGTGACCGACATGCCAATGATAGAAATCAAAGAGATCGAAAAGAAACTGAAAGCGAAGATGAATCCCAAGGAAGCCAAGATGCAACTCGCCCGCGAAGTCGTTGCGCTCTACCACGGCGCGGAGGCGGCGAAGCACGAGGAAGACCAGTTCACAAAAGTCTTCAGTCAGCACGCGCTGCCTGAGGACATCAAAGAAGTAAAAGCAGAGAAGGGAAGCAGCCTTGTGGATCTGATGATGAAAGAAAAACTCGTGACCTCAAAAAATGAGGCAAAGAGACTCATCGAACAGGGCGGTGTCCACATCAACGACATGAAAGTGACGGACATCGGCGCGAAGGTCCAGAAAGGCGTGCTGAAAGTCGGAAAGAGAAAGTTTGTGAGAATTGCCTTGTAGAAGCCAAAACCGGTGCTACAGTATCCATTCTATGGTATCGAAAAAAACTCCGGCCGAACTGATCACCTACCTCTGCACCCGTTGCTCGTGGGATTTCTCCCGGACCGAAAAGGACAAAGCTGTCTGCACCATGTGTAAAAAGGCCGACCGGCTGCAGGAGATCAAACGTGAACCGCTCACGCCGCAGTCGCTGGAGCAGGGGATGATGCGGCCGGTGGAACGGCTGATGAGCGGACTGGAGAAGACGTATGAAGACGGAGTGAAGAAGGGGATCAACGACGACGAGGAAATCCTGCTGCTGGAAACGATGGTGAAAGCAAAGAATCTGGAAGCACAGGTGAAGAAAGCATTCAGCAAAAAGAAGAACCCCCGCATGCACATGGTGTCCATGAAGATCTGAAAAAAGGATGATGCACGTGAGATGTGAGTGTGCATCATCCTTGAGATGCCGTCTTGCGGCGGCGGTGTCCGTCGTTTGGGCGACGGACGAATATCGAGTTGGCCCGAATGGGCCAGTGACTACCCCCCCCTAGAGGGAGGGAGTCGGATCTCTGCAGCAATATTTCATGCTGCCTCCTTTCTGGAAGAAGTGTGGTGGTTGACCTGATCCTCACCGTGACCAACTTGGTTCACGGGGATCAGGTCGAGTTCAACAACTTCTTCATGGAAGCCTCCTTTTTTCACGTTAGAGGTGAAAAGATCCAAGCCTTCTGTCCGTTAACAAGGACTAAGCTATGCGCGTATGGTAAAGAAAAGCATCGTGATGTCAATAATTCTTATATATGAATTTTTGGCTTCAGGAAGATCTTATTCTATGCCTCTGATATTTTTTACTTCGCCCGTTCCAGCGACGAAATCGTTTTGTGAACCTCATCAAGCGGATTGTATCGCGAGGCAACTGCCAGTTTCGCAATCTCGAGTTCTGGAGGAGCAGCTGTGCGGGACTTTTCGAGAATTCTCGGCCATTCCTGCTCGGTGATATATCGAAGAAACCGCTCCGGAGTAAAAGTATTCCCTCCAGACAGTACGAGCTTGGGAGGGGCATATGCCAGCGGGAGCAGCGATGCCATCATCAGGCTCCGTAATTCATATGCCATCCGCGGTATGTCAGCCTCAACGAGTATGCGTTCGATAACGGATATCAGATAATCTTCATCTGCCATTCCCGGGACAGGAGGACTCAAAAAGCGGCTGCCCACTTCCTGAAGTTCCTGAGTCAGACGGTCATTTCGGCGGTTGCAGAATTCTCCGATCGCTTCCACCAACAGGGTACGCTTGTCGTCTTCTTCGCCCTGTCCATCCAGAATGGAAAGCAGGTTGCGCGGCAGACTCATGACGGTCTGCTCGCCAGGTTTCAGCATTTCCGTCAGTTGTTCTTCTGCAAGGCGTCGCAGACAATCATGATCTTTCAGTGCCTGGACAGCCTCCTCGAATCCCGGCTTCGTTTTGAGCATGTGTTCGGCCTTCTCTGTGACGAGCCCGGTCAAGGGATGTCTGGCTTTGACGGTTTTCCGTATGGCAACACCGGGTTCTGAAGCATAGGGATGATCTTTCTCCAGCGTCACCGCTCCATTCTTTTTGAGGATCACCTCCAGACGGTTGCGGACATTGCGGCCCACTTCATCCGGCTTACGCTTGCCGGTGAGCGACTGCTCACCTTCTTTGAGCAGGGTATAGACAGCGTCGGTGGTGACGGCATGATGTTCACGGAGAACCGGCGCATGAGAACAATTTTCGTACAGCGCCTGCACAACGGAATGGCAGAGATCGCGCATGGTCGCCGCCGATTCCTGCATCGCTGGTGTTTCGTGCCACAGGTAATTTTTCCGGCCCGCAAGGACCGCCAGATTCTGGGGAACTTCTGAAACCGGCAATAGGGGAGCGTGAGAGGCCATGAAAAGGTCGAAACTATAGAGAATTCCGGGAATTTTCGCACTAAAAAAGCCTCCCAGCCCTGAAAATCCCTATATACTTTCTTTAGTCGGGGGATTGGCATGTTGTCGATAAAAACGAATGAGTATTTCCAGGGTAGTATTCATCGGACCCAAGTTAAGACCTTCCATTTCCCTTTTTAGATCGCCTCCAATGTGAAGCAGTGTACGGTTTTTGTGTAAATCTGTTTTTGTATTGAATCCCAAATCCTGGGCTCCAGTCGTTTGTATCCAATAGATCTCTCTTTGCGGAATCAAAAGTGGATCGGCAACTATCTCAAGAATCGAGAAACGGAAGCCTGTTGGTCCATCCTGTTTCCAAGCCAACTGGAGTCGATTATTTATATGAGTTCCATTGGCCAGGAATCCCATATGAGTCTTCAATCGATCATAAATGCGTGACGATGAGCCTACATATTTTTCACCTGAGCGGATATTCAGAATCTGATAAATGCCAAACATTGGTGGTCGTACCTGCTTCATGAAGATAACGAATGCTTTTTATAAAATGAGATCAGTTTTCGGATAGTAGAAATCATCGTCCCCATCTTTAAAGACTGGATATCTTCTTTCGTTTTACGATACACACTGATGTGAGTGCATGGTGCAATCAGACTGAGTAATTGCTCACGGGATCTTCCATGTATGTCTTTTCCTCCTGTTTTATCCAACCACAAAATTTCTTTTTGAGGTAGATCGTATCTGTCTTCAGCAATCTCCAGAACGGAAAACTCAAATGACCCGGCCCCATCCCTTGTCCACATTTTCTGAAATTCAGCATTGGAATGCCCGCCTTTCGCCAGAGCCATCGCATCATTCGCAAAAGCGTTGTTCATACTGGCGGAGTAGCCGATGAAGCATTCACCTGTCTCTACATGACACCATTGGTATATGCCGATCATGCCGTGTCGGGCCTTTTCCATGACGCAATCCTAGACAAATTGCCTTCTACAGGCCATGAAACTTCTTATGGACCTCTTTTAGCTGGGGATTCGTCACATGTGTATATATCTGAGTGGTTCCGAGATCCTTATGGCCCAGCATTTCCTGGACTGAACGCAAATCGGCTCCATTTTGGAGGAGATTCGTTGCAAATGAATGCCTGAGCGTATGCGGAGAAGGATCAGAGACAATTCCTGCGATCCGGGCGTATTTCTTTACCATTTTGTAGATACCATTCGATGAAAAGCGAAATTCTTCCCCTGGAGGCATGGCTGTAGACGCTTTGTCGTGGTTACGGATAAACAGGGGATTAAGATGGTCCAAACGACAATCCGTATACTCCCGTAATGCATTGGCAGCTCTGTCACTCACAAAAACTACCCTGATTTTCCCTCTCTTGCCCCGTACAGAAATCTCTCTCGTGTCATAATTGAGATCTTTCCGATTGAGCCCACGGAGCTCAGCAAGACGCAATCCGGTTGAGAAGAAAAGGTGCAGCATTGCTGCATCTCGTTTGCCATCTTTCGTCGACGTATTTGGTGCCGTTAACAGACGCTCAAGCTCATCGGTGAACATTACTTTTACTTTCCGCTGTTCCTCCTTCAGGCGTGTGACCCGATCCGGTGGATAAACATCCATCTCCTCTTCGCGGATCAAATATTTCAGAAATGCCCGAAGTATCGTCAGATGATGATTTTTGGAACGCACAGTAAGCTCTTTTCCACTTCTGGCCCGGAAAGAATGCAGCGCCGATTTGTATACCCGAATTGAACTCTTATCAAAAATCCGCGGATCTGATATTTCACTTAATTTCATTAAAAGGTCCAGACTCTGCCGATATGAGCGAATGGTAAGCGGAGATTTATTTTCCTCAGCTTTCAGGAAGGTAAGATAACGCTCGATTGCTTTGGCCAGTGGTGAAGGGGAGTAGTTATCCACAGTCTTTACCATTCAAGATAATGCATTTTATCTTGATAATGAAGTAAATACAAGATAGTCGATACCAACGGCCTCCCGCAGCACGCTCTGCACGGTGAATGCACGGGACGGGACAGGTGCAGCAGGATACGTCTGGACCTCCCACCCCTGCGCATGTGCCTGGAGTGCGATCCGCGCGAGGTGGTATGAATCGCTGATTGCAACAAAAGAGGAACAGTCCGAAGTCAAGGGGCGGGTATTCTCTAGATTCTCCCACGTACTGCGTGCCTCGTCTTCGATCGTGATCTTTTCCGCCGGAATTCCGAGCTTGAGTGCATACTCGCGCATCACTGTCCCCTCACTCTTCTGAATCCCCTCACCTTTACCACCTGTCAGAAACAGGCGGTGAAGACTCCCCTTTTTTATCAGCTCTGCAGCAGCGGAGACCCGGCGACGGATCCCCGGTCCGGCCGTGGAATTCACGATGTCCCCTTCTTTATCAAAGACCGGCCAGACCGCAGTACCGAACACAATGCCACAATCGGCGGGAAACGTCGCAGAACCGCCCATATGGTCAACAACGTAATAGACCGTGCAGGCGTAGAACAATCCGACCGCGAACAGAAATGAACAGGTGAGCCGGATGAGCCAACGAAGAACGCGGCGGGTCATAAAAGAAGTATAGAGAAGGATGCAGGATTCAAAAGTCAGGGCGAAGGCTGCCCCTGCATCCTGATCTTTGAAACCTGAACCCTTGCTTCACTGTGGCGAAATCGTGATATTCGACGGAATCTCGGGCAGCGTTCCGCTCCATGGCGGCCAGAGTTTGATGTCGACGCGTTCGACTTCGGGAAAATTCCGCAGGATCCGCTGGGCATCTTTGACGGAGAGCCCCGCGATCGCATCGCGGATTTTCCGCCCGAATTTTGCGCCGAGCGGTGTGAGCGGATCGATAACGAATTGTTCGGTGCCCACAACATCGGCCGTCACTTTGATCCACCGGCCCGTATAGAGATGCTTTTCCGATCCGTCATCCTCATATTCGATAATGATGACTTTTTCGGGATCAATGTGGACCGAATCGGGAATGAGCCGCTTGCCTTCGCTTGTATGCGCCTGCAGTTCTTTGCTGTAGGCATCCTGGAATCCCTGCAGGTTGTAGGCCGGTACCGTGTAGATCAACTCCCCTTCAATGGGCACGGAGAGGACGGCCTTCCCCAGAAACTGCGTCGGAAGGACGAAACCGGAGTATGTCGCGAAGATCACATCATCTTTGGCCAGGAGCTCAATGCGTG
>CAYGGB010000065.1:0-5591 GCA_964349295.1 uncultured Candidatus Peribacteria bacterium
CATCTAACCCCTGCGGCCAGAAAGGCCGCGCTCGTCTATTCTCAATTTTCAATTCTCAATTCTCAATTTTTTCGCCCGTGAACTCCGACCTCCACCTCATCGGCACCGGTCAAACCCGCTTCGGTGAACTCTGGTCCAAATCCATCCGCGACCTGATGGAAGAGGCAACGGACGCGGCGATCACCAACTCCCCCTGCACCGCTCTCGACATCGACCTGATCATCGTCAGCAATATGCTCGCGGAAGTGACCAACGGGCAGGCACATCTCGCCGCAATCGCATCGTCGCTCCTCCCCCATCATCCGCCCGCAATCCGCGTGGAGTCCGCATGCGGTTCCGGTGCGTTTGCATTGCATACAGCGTGCGCAATGCTCGAAAGCGGTCGAGCAAAAAATGTGCTCATCATTGGCGTCGAGAAGATGACAGACGTGTCGGTCGACGCGATTTCTTCCGCGCTCATGGGTGCCGCCGACAGTGAACAGGAACGCCCGGCAGGACTCACATTCCCCGGCATCTTCGGACTGATCACACGACGGTACATGCACGAGTTCGGACTGAGCCGGGACGATCTGAGCCTGGTGAGCGCGGTCCATCACCGTCACGCGGTCGAAAATCCCTTCGCGCAGTTCCGCTCCGTTGTCACTCCAGAAGCTGTGACGAAAAGCGCCATGATCAGCGACCCTCTGCGCCTCCTCGACTGCTCCCCCATCAGCGATGGTGCCGCGGCGTGCATTCTTTCCTCTGAACACGTGAGCTCCGTCCGCATCGCCGCATCACAAATCGCATCGGACACGCTCAGCATCATCAACCGCGCGACGTTGACCTCGTTCTCCGCGACAAAAGACGCTGCCGAACGCGCACTGGCTGAAGCGGAGATCAAAATCAGTGACGTGAAGATCCTCGAAACCCATGATTGCTTCTCGATTGCAGCGCTGATGAACCTCGAAGATCTTGGCTTCGCAGAGCCGGGAAACGGCATCTCCGTGTATCGCAGCCTCTGGGACGGTTCACGAACCGCCCCTACGTCGGTCCATGTGAACCTCAGCGGCGGCCTGAAAGGTTGCGGCCATCCCGTCGCCGCCACCGGCATCAAACAATTGATCGACGTCTCCAAACAACTCCAGAAAACCGGCGCCCGCTACGGCCTCGCACACAACTTCGGCGGTGCCTGCGCAACATGTGGTATTCATATTCTTGAGCACACCACCTGATTCCCTCTAGTCCCTAGTCCCAAATCCTAGTCTCTCGTCTCCCGCAACCCGCAACCCGAAACCCGAAACCTCACCACTGTAAATGACAACTCCTCCCATCCTCCACCGCGCCCAAAAGAAGAACCGCAAAAAACTCCAGGACGGCACCGTGCTCTCCTGGACGACGATGACGCATCCACTCGCGGAGTTCGGTTCTCGCCCCCGCACCGTCGGACTCGTCGAACTGGAGGACGGCTCCCGTGCATTGGGACAACTGACGGGAACGCCCGTGATCGGAGCACATGTGCGCCCACGGATGGTCCTCAGCTCGGTGAACGCCGAAGGTCTCCGCAGGTACGACGTCGCGTATGAAGTGCTGTCGCTGGTCCCCTCTGCCATCGAACAGAAGGAATTCCCCGGCTACATCCTCGCACTCACAGGACCGTCTGGCGTCGGCAAGACCACCGTCAGCCGCATGCTTATCAGCATGTTCAGCGGTCACGTGGAACACGCGCCGATTCTGACAACACGCGAGCGACGCAAAGGCGATGACGGCGAATACCGGTACGTGAGTAAAGAAAAATTCATCCAGTACGTGAAGAACGGTGAGATGATTTCGTTCACACAGATTCCGTCGACGAGCGAAGAACGCTGGTACGGCTATAAGAAAAGCGACATCGAGGCGATCTGGAAGAAAGGCAAACTCCCCGTGGTGATCACCGAGATGCATCTGCTGCGGGGCATCATCGAACAGTTCGGCCGCCGGTCACTGCTGAGTTTTGGGCTGCTGCCGCCGGGCAAAAGCAAGCGCGCCATGCTCAGCGCACTCCTTCATCGTCTGAGACTCCGCGGACGCGATGCCGAGGAACATCTCAAAGACCGTCTGAAGAATGCAGCGAAAGATCTCGAGTTCTTCCGTGAGCGCGCGGATCTGTTCGACAGGATTCTCGTGAACGACGATCTGCAGACAGTCGTGGAGACGGTCCGTCAGAATATTCCGGCGCTGAGGAAAGCCAAGAACTGAATATCTAACGCGCATCTTTTTGCGAGAGAAGCCGTACATGATACGGTCTGATCATGTCAGAGACCGGTTTCCAGTCACTTGCACCATTGAAACTTGCAGGCATTCCGGAAGGAAGCCAGCCAGAAACCAGACACCGGACAGTAAATGACAGGAGCAAAACAGACGACGAAATAGATGCCATGATCGAAACGATTCTCCAATCGGAAAGGGAAGGACAGGCACCAGCAACATCCCCTTCAAATGTTAGGGCCATTGCTGTCGGTACTATCTTCGCCGTGACCGCCCTTCTGGCTCTGCTTGGTCACGGGAGAGACAGAAATGAAAAAGCTGCACGATTGAATGACGTACAAAAAAGAAACAACGATGTTGATATGGAAAGACTCCGGAAAGAGCAGCCGTTCATTGATGCTCCCGCAAAGGTGGACCAAAAAATGCCGGTCGATGACGTCATGCAGAATTTTAATGTGCGCAATAACCGTGGAAAGAATGAATTGATCAACAAGTAGGGGCGTTGCATGCAACGCCCCTACTTGCAAAAATCAAGCTCTCTGTCCCAATAACCTCTTCGCTACTCCCGATCCCGGCCTTTTTCTGCTATAATCATTGGATTTCAAAACAAACAAAAATCGTGTCGCTCCGCACCCTCATGTTCGGCTGGGAATACCCTCCAAAACACTCCGGAGGTCTTGGCGTTGCGTGTCAGGGACTTGTCCGCGGACTGCTCAAACACGGCGTCGGTGTGACGCTGGTGCTCCCCTCCTCCGTCGATACGGGAAGCGATGACGTGGACGTGCGGCATCCGACGACAACGATGTTCAGCAGCATCGCGGTGACGAGTGATCTGCAGCCGTACGATTCGCATCAGAGCTATCACAGCAGACAGGCTGCAACAGTCACGGATGCCGGAATCGCACATCTGTATGGTCCAGATCTGGATGCCGCAGTGCAGCGGTATACAGAGCTGAGCGTGGAGATGACAAAAGACGTGCGACCGGATGTGATTCATTGTCACGACTGGATGACGCTTGAAGCGGGAATCCGGGCATCATCGCACCATCAAAAACCTCTCGTCGCCCATGTGCACGCAACGGAGCTCGATAGGACGCATTTCCGCCCAAACGAATGGATTGCGTCGCGTGAACGCACCGGCCTGATGAAAGCGGACAAGATCATCGCTGTCAGTGCATACACAAAGAATATGCTGACGCGGCACTACGGCATCCCGGCGGACCGGATTGCAGTGGTACATAACGGACATGATCCCCACCGGATCGCCGTCCCACAGTGTTTTGTGAACACCGCAGGAAAGAAGAATCCGCTCGTGCTTTTTCTGGGCCGTCTTACTGTGCAAAAGAACCCGTGGCAGTTTCTGGAGATCGCCCGCCGCATCCGCGAACACCGGCCGGAGACGCAGTTCGTGATGGCCGGCGACGGCCCGATGCTGCCCGAACTGATCGACCGTGCGTGCGCAATCGGCCTTCAGGATTCGATGGTCTTTGCAGGCAAAGTGAACAATGCAGAGGCTCTTTCACTCTACGCCGCAGCAGATTGCTTTGTGATGCCGTCCGTGAGCGAGCCTTTCGGCCTCGTTGCACTCGAAGCCATCGCGCACGGAACACCGGTGATCGTCAGCAAACAATCCGGCGTCTCCGAAGTCCTCGATCACGCATTCAAAGTCGATTACTGGGACGCCGCCAAAATGGCCGATTGCATCCTCACCATCCTCCGCGAACAGCCGCTCGCCCGCCAGCTCCGCTCCGAAGCCCCCCGCCTCCTCCGGCGTCTCAGCTGGCAAAACCAGGCTGCAAAAGTCCAATCCGTCTATCACGACCTCATCCAGTCCCATTCCACAAATTCCATAACCATTTAACCATTTTTTCTTCTGCGGCCAGAAAGGCCGCGCTGCATAGCCACTCCCAACATTTTCCACTTTCCACTTTCCACTTTCCATTTTCCACTAATCCACCCGCACATCAGGACAAATACCATGAACAAACACCCCGCCATCTGCTTGTATTTCCAGGTCCACCAGCCCTACCGGCTGCGGGATCTGCGCATCACGGACATCGGCAGCGGATCGGGCGACTATTTTGATCACGAAAAGAACCGCGCAATCTTCCGGAAAGTTGCGGAAAAATGTTATCTGCCGGCGAACGCGCTCATGCTGGAACTCCTCACAACGTATCCCGACTTCTCGATCGCGTATTCTCTTTCCGGAAGCTTCCTCGATCAGTGCGAAGAGTACGGTCAGGACGTTCTCGATTCGTTCAAAGCGCTTGCGAAGACCGGCAAAGTGGAATTCCTGGCAGAGACCTACAATCACTCATTGAGCTCCATCAAATCACTGGAGGAATTCTGTATGCAGACAAGCCAGCACGTAGAGAAGATCCGGACGCTTTTTGGACAGACCCCGACCGTTTTCCGCAACACCGAACTGATCTACAGTAACGAACTCGCACATGTCGCACGTCTGATGGGTTTCCGCGGCATGCTCGCCGAAGGGGCCGATCATATTCTGAAAGGACGCAGCCCGAACGCGCCGTTCGTCCCGCCAAAATTCCGCCTGCCTGCAGCGAAAGAACAGCTGATCGCGCGGTGTCGTCCTCTTGAGCAGCGATCAGACGACATGAAGGTTCTGCTGAAGAACTACAAGCTGAGCGACGACGTCGCATTCCGCTTCAGCGACAAAAGCTGGATCGGATATCCGCTGCATGCCGACACGTTCACCGACTGGCTCATGGGATCGGGCGGACATTGCGTGAACCTGTTCATGGATTACGAAACCTTCGGCGAACATCAGTGGGCCGATACCGGCATTTTTGAATTCCTGCGGGCACTCCCGAAGATCTGGCAGGAACGCGGCATCCGCGCACTGACACCATCACAGATTCTCGACGCATGGGACAAGCCGTGCGACATATTCGATGCACACACCGTCATCTCCTGGGCCGACCTCGAACGCGACCTCTCTGCATGGCAGGGCAACGAGATCCAGAATGCGGCCCTGAGTTCGGTCTACGACCTCGAAGCAGCCGTGAGGAAATCAAACGACCCCGCGCTGCTCCTCATCTGGCGCCGCCTCCAGACCTCCGACCACTTCTACTACATGTCGACCAAATACTGGAGCGACGGAGACGTGCACAAATATTTCAGCCCCTACGATTCGCCATACGAAGCGTACCGGCGGTTCAGTCATGCGATATGCGATCTCAAACTGCGACTCGGCTTACGCTGACGTAACTTCGTTACTTCGTGACTTCGTAGAACCACCCCCATCCTTCAGCAAATAGAACAGCTCGACGAAGTAACGAAGAAACGAATAAACGACCTACTCCAAATCCTCTCACCCGTTCTCCACTCGTATGCCTCGCTCCCTC
>CAYGGB010000066.1:0-4505 GCA_964349295.1 uncultured Candidatus Peribacteria bacterium
CTGCTATACTGTCCTGATGTATCCGAACCTGTTTTCCCTCGAATTCTCCTTCCCGAAGACTGCTGTCGTTCTGGCGGCCGTGGCGATGCTGGCGGCGCTCGATCTGATCGGGCGGATCCGGCACGAAAAGAGCCGGTACGCGCTCGGGATTTTTGTCGGAACGATGCTCTCGGTCGGTTTGATCCAGGCAGCAAAGATCATCACGGGTCCCGGACTGCCCCGGCAGGGGCAGGGGATCGCGCTCGGTGTCTTTCTGATTTTCGTCGCGTGGCGGTTGCTCTTCGGCAATTGGGATGTGCGGACCAAGGCGACAGTGCTCGGCACATTTGTCTTCTGGATTTTCTTCCACATGCTCTTTGCCGAGGCGCCTGCGGACCGCATCGCGCATCTGATCGCGATCGGCACCGCACTGGTTCCCGCTGTTGTCTGGGCGCTGCTTTTCCGACCGTATCACCGTGAACGGATGGGCGTCGTACTGTGCATGTTCTTCGCCGGAATGCTCTCGACCGTTCCCATCCTCTTCTACGACGCGCTCACACGCGGCGGCGTGGAACTGAATTTCTTCCTGTTCCGCATTGTGCCGCAGAGTTTCAGTGGCAGCGCGCAGGTCTTTGTGACCGGCAACTGGCCGGGCATCGCTCCGCTGCAGTCGTCGCTTCTCGCGATGTTCGTGTCGTTCCTGCTGGTGGGGGTGATCGAGGAGGGGAGCAAGCTGTGGATTCTCTGGCGGGCGGGACGGCAGTACGTGACGAGTATCGATGACATGATGCAGATGGCTGTTCTCGTCGCGATCGGCTTCGCGTTTGCGGAAAATGTGACGAGTTCGGGATACTTTGTCAGCTTCGTTCGTGAATTCCTGATGGTACCCGGGGAACGCAACTGGGCGGGATTTTTGGGCAACGTCGCGGGCCGCTCGATTCTGACGAGTATGGTCCATATCGTGTCCACCGGACTCATGGGCTATTACGTCGGGCTCGCGCTCTTCGCTGGACCGATTCTGCGGGAAAAGCAGTCACAGGGCATCCGCTATCGCCTGCTCGAATGGTGTCACGATATTCTGGGGCTCGAGAAAAAACAGCTGTACCGCCGGATGAAAATCATCACGGGCTTCTCGCTTGCGATTTTCCTCCATGCGCTCAGCAATTTCCTTGTCTCACTCCCCGACGCGCTGCCCGGCAATCCCCGCACTGTGGCAGATCTCCTCCATCTGTCTCCCGAATCACCGTTCCGTTTTGTTGCACTGTTGCTGCTGCCGACTCTCCTCTATGTGGTCGGCGGCTTCACGCTTCTCACGCATCTGTTTGAGCGGAAGGAGAATATGAAAGAGATGGGGCATCTGATTGAGGAGGATGCCATGTGAAAAAGGTTTCAGGATTCAAAGGTCAGGGCGCAGGAACCTGAACCTGATTTTTTGAGCCCTGAATCCTTAATCTTCTTAATTCGGCAATCCATTTGTCGTCATCCTGATCGTCCTGTTAGAGTCCTCTCCTATGATCACCCTCCGCCCCCGACTCCGATTCTTCGCCGTGCGCGCTTTGAGCGTGAGCATGGTCTTGACGCTGATATTTCCTGCAGCCGCATCCGCCCTCAGTCCCGGTCTGATGATCAATGCGCGCGACACCCAGACGGTGACGCGGGCCGATTTTCTCCGGGGCGCGGTGAAAGCAGCCGGACTGACGCTGATTCCCGCCGGAACCGTTCCCTATGACAACGTCCCCGACGCGCTGCTCCCGTTTGTGCGGGCTCTGCACGCGAAAAAAGCGCTCGCGGTCTTTGCGTCCGAGGGCCGTGCACTCAATGTCCAGAAACCCCTGCGCCGCAGGGAGGCGATTGCGGTTCTCGAAGTACTTCTTCAGGCGGTTGCATCGGCGGAATCCAGAACAGCGGCCAAAGTGTTTTCCGATGCAAAGACGGATGCAGACCGCGCTCTGATTGCCGTTGCCATCGACCGCAACTGGCTCAAGCCCAACAGCGCCACGGTCTTCGGATTGCAGAAAATTCTCCGGGGCAAAGAGGCCAAGCTGCTCCTGACCCGCGCATTCCATCTCGCTCCAGAAACCCCCGGTACCGAGACGATGTCTTCGCCGGTCATCCGCATCAAGCTCGTCGGCACCACGCACGAGCCCGCACCCAAGGCCGACATGCTCGAGGCTGTCTGGAACGCGCTGCGCCGCAATTACCTCTATCGTGACAAGATCGTCACCGAAACCGCAGGCAACAAGGCGATTGAAGCGCTCGTCAATTCCCTCGGGGACCCGTACACCACGTACATGCCCAAGAAGAAGAACGATGACTTCAAGCTGCAGATGAAAGGCGAGATCGAAGGCATCGGTGCGACCGTCGAAATGACTGGCGCCATTCTGACGATCGTTTCCCCGCTCAGGGGCTCTCCCGCGGAGAAGGCAGGACTGAAGCCAAAAGACCAGATTCTCTCCGTTGACGGCGTGACTCTGCAGGGACTCACTCTCGACGATGCGGTGCATCATGTGCGCGGTCCCAAGAATTCCTCGGCCGTGTTCCGGATCCGCCGGGACGGAAGCGAATTTGATGTCACGATCACGCGTGCGCAGGTGATCATCCCCGAAATCGAGGTGACGGATGACCGCAATGTCGCGATCGTAAGAGTCCAGCAGTTCTGGGATGCCACGGACACCAAATTCCGGCAGACGATGGCAGAGGTCCAGACGAAAAATCCGCGCGGCATCATCCTGGATCTGCGTAACAATCCCGGAGGTCTGCTGCATGCCGCGGGTGTTGTTGTGGGAGCGTTCCTTCCGAAAGGCAGTCCGTATGTGTCGATTGCGGAGACCGACTCCACCAGTGCTGAGACCACAGAGGAGGAACCGGTGATCAGAGATACCATTCCTGTGATCGTGCTGGTCAACAAAGGGTCGGCAAGCGCCTCGGAGATCGTTGCGGGGGCATTGCAGGACACGAAGCGCGCAAAAGTCGTTGGTGAAACCACATACGGCAAAGGCACGGTCCAACAGGTGATGCAGTTTCCCGACGGCTCGAGTCTCAAGTTCACGATCGCCGAATGGAAAACGCCGCTCGGGCGCAAGATCGACAAGTTGGGCGTGACGCCGGATGTTGTGATTGTGAATGACGGGAAGGCGGATCTGCAGATGGAGAAGGCGATGGAACTCCTGAGGTAACCGATGCAACCGACGAAGCCGGGGTAACCGAGGATAATCCTCGGTTACTTTGGTTGCCTTGGTTTCTTCGGATTCCTCTTCTACAGTGCTCAGCAATGTCATTCATACATCATGCCATCGACCTCTTCCTCCACCTCGACGTCCACCTGGCCGCGATCATCGCACAGTTCGGCATCCTTACGTATGCCATTCTCTTCGTCGTAATCTTCTGCGAGACCGGGCTTGTCTTCACGCCGTTTCTGCCAGGCGATTCGCTTCTGTTTGCCGCGGGCGCATTTGCAGCACGCGGGTCGTTCGATCCGTTCGTGCTGACGGTGATCCTGTGGATCGCCGCGATCCTGGGAGACACCTGCAACTACTGGCTCGGTGGAAAGCTGGGGCGCCGCGTCTTTAAAGAACACAATCGATTTCTGAGCCTTGAGCACCTCCGTGCGACCGAGGCGTTCTACGAAAAGCACGGCGGCAAGGCGGTCATCTTTGCACGCTTCCTGCCGATGTTCCGCACCATAGCGCCGTTTGTCGCGGGCGTTGCAAAAATGGATTACGCAAAATTTCTAGCGTACAACATCATTGGTGGAACCGTGTGGGTTGTGCTGTTTATCTGGGCGGGCTATTTCTTCGGAACGATTCCCGCCGTGGAGAAAAATTTCACGCTGGTGATCCTGGCGATCATTATTCTGTCGGTGTTGCCGGCGTGTATCCATACGGTAAGGCACTGGTGGAGGAAACGATGTCTGTATAAAGAAGCGGGTGAATTGGGGGGATAGGGCTTCGGTGCCGCGTATCATCATGCAGTTGTATGAAAGCCGGACGTGTTCTTTCCATGTTGCGACGACCCTAGATTTTGTTTCCGCTATCGTCTAGGATCCCCGCACTTTACCCTGAGCTTGTCGAAGGGTTTTCCTCCCCCTTTATATGCCCGGTGTCGTTTCCCAGGTCGTCGGCGCAGTCGTGGACTGCAAATTCGATGACAGCGCACAGCTTCCTTCGCTTTTCAACGCTCTCACCATCATGATCGGAAAAGAGGAGGTGACGCTCGAGGTACAGCAGCATCTGGATGGCAACTCGGTTCGCGCCATCGCAATGGGATCCACCGACGGGCTGCGCCGCGGAACGCCCGTGACTGATACCGGCGCGGCGATTTCTGTTCCTGTTGGCCCCGAAACGCTCGGTCGCATGTTTGACGTTCTCGGCAACCCCATCGACGGACTTCCCCCTGTGCACACAAAGAAAAAGTACCCGATCCACCGCCCGGCGCCGGACTTTACTGAGCAGTCGACAGAAACAGAAATCCTTGAGACCGGCATCAAGGTCATCGACCTCATCTGCCCGTTCGCCAAGGGCGGCAAG
>CAYGGB010000066.1:4515-5489 GCA_964349295.1 uncultured Candidatus Peribacteria bacterium
ATTGCTCCTTTCATTAAAGGAGGCAAGGTTGGACTCTTCGGCGGAGCGGGCGTCGGCAAGACCGTCATTGTCAAAGAGCTGATCCGCAATATCGCCGAGGAGCACGGAGGATTCTCCGTTTTCGCCGGAGTGGGGGAGCGGTCACGCGAAGGGAACGACCTGTACTACGAAATGAAGGAATCAGGCGTTCTCGAAAAGACCGCACTCGTCTTCGGCCAGATGAACGAACCGCCGGGACCGCGCCTTCGCGTCGCACTCTCAGGCCTCTCGATGGCCGAGTATTTCCGCGACGAGGAACAGCGCGACGTACTGCTCTTTATCGACAACATCTTCCGGTTCACGCAGGCGGGCGCCGAAGTATCAGCGCTCCTGGGACGCGTGCCCTCCGCTGTCGGATACCAGCCGACTCTCGCCGTCGAAATGGGCCAGGTGCAGGAGCGCATCACTTCGACCAAGAAAGGATCCATCACCTCCGTGCAGGCCGTCTACGTTCCCGCCGATGACCTGACCGATCCGGCGCCGGCCACGACGTTCGCCCACCTCGACTCCACCATCGTTCTCACGCGCGCGCTCGCGGAACTCGGCATCTACCCCGCAGTCGACCCGCTCGATTCTTCCTCCACCATCCTCTCCATTGCCAACGTCGGCCAGGAACACTACGACGTCGCGCGCAACGTGCAGAAACTCCTCCAGCGCTACAAAGAACTCCAGGACATCATTGCGATTCTTGGTATGGAGGAACTCTCCGAAGACGACAAGAAGACTGTTCAGCGCGCCCGCAAAATCCAGAAGTTCCTCAGCCAGCCCTTCTTCGTTGCCGAGGCCTTCACAGGCATCGCGGGCAAATTCGTCCGCCGCGCCGATACCGTCCGCGGATTCAAGGCAATTCTCGACGGAGAGATGGATGCGGTGCCGGAGCAGGCGTTCTATATGAAAGGCGGTATAGACGAAGTGAAAGCGTAATTTCATGGAGG